>DASZJN010000141.1:0-1612 GCA_035948045.1 Acidimicrobiales bacterium
GTCGGTGCCGTCGTACACCCGGGTGGGATCGCCGTTCGGCGACGAGGCATACAGGAGGCCCATCCCGGCCGCCGACGCCGCCGCCACCGCCAGGGTCAGGACGATGAGGGTCCGCCGGGCGTGGATGAACCGCATCCCGACCAGGACCAGCAGCGGCCAGACCAGGTAGAACTGCTCCTCGATGGACAGCGACCAGAGGTGCCCGAGCGGCGAGGGCGGGCCGAACCGGGCGAAGTAGGAGACGTGGTGGAAGATGTACCACCAGTTGCTCACGTAGAAGATGGAAGCGGGGAGATCGCTGCGCAGGGCGGCCAGCTGGCTCCGGTCGAACAGGGTGGCCCATCCGACGGTGACGAACAGGACGACGAAGAGTGCGGGCAGGAGCCGCCGGGCCCGCCGGAGCCAGAACTCCTTCAGTCTGATCCCCTGGTGCCGGCGGTACTCGGCCAGGAGCAGGTCCGTGATAAGGTAGCCGGAGAGCACGAAGAAGACCTGCACGCCGAGCAGCCCACCGGGGGCCCACCGGAAACTCAGATGGTAGGCGAGCACGGCCAGCACCGCGATGGCCCGGATGCCATCCAGTCCGGGAAGGTAGGGGCTGGTCCCCTCTACCGGCTTAGGCACGGTCCGTCCAAGCCGAGGAGTCGCTCCTCCCGGAGGTCATCAATGCGTGTCGATCCGCGACCAATCCGACTCGGCGACCACCCCGGACCCCGCCGCCGACCCCTCCGTGGGAGATGACCCGGTGGGACGACGAACTGGATGGTGGGGACAGGACATGGAACCGTCTCGGTGGCATCGATGGGGACAGGGGGAGCGGTGGGGGCGCGTTCCGGACACTACCCGTCCGACTGCGCAATGCCGGGCACCGCCACCGGTTCGCCCGACAGCCTGGTGGTCGTGGCGGCGCCGGCGCCGCCCGGGTCCGGCTGCCCGCCGGGCCGGTCCTGTCAGCCCCGGGCTTTGAGGGCCTCGATCAACTTCGGCAACACCTTGTGCACGTCGCCCACGATCCCGAGGTCGGCCACCGAGAAGATGGGGGCGTCCTGGTCCTTGTTGATGGCCACGATGTTCTTCGAGTTCTTCATGCCCACCATGTGCTGGGTGGCGCCGGAGATCCCGCACGCCATGTAGACGGTGGGCTTCACCGTCTTGCCGGTCTGGCCGACCTGGTGCGAGTACGGCACCCAGCCGGCGTCCACGATGGCCCGGCTGGCCCCTGCCGCCCCGTGGAGCAGGCTGGCCAGCTCCTCGATGAGGGCGTACTGCTCCTTCTCCCCGAGGCCCCGGCCCCCGGACACCACCACATCGGCTTCGTCGAGCTTGGGGCCGATCCGCTCCTCGACATGGCGGGCCACGATCCTGGCGGCGTTGGCGGCACCGGTGTCGGGGGCCGGGGCGGCCACCACCGCGGCGGCTCCTCCACCCGTTGGCTCGGCCGCGAACGACTTGGCCCGCACCACGAAGATGTGCGGTCCCTCGCCCGTGAACCGGGCCGAAAGGATCTGGCTGCCGCCGAAGATGGCGTGCTGGGAGACCAGACCGCCATCGCCTTCGCTCAGGCCGACGACGTTGGTGAGGACCGGCCGGTCGAGCTTCACCGACAGCCGGG
>DASZJN010000142.1:0-4263 GCA_035948045.1 Acidimicrobiales bacterium
ACGGAGATCGCCAGTCTGGCGGCCGCGGTTACCGATCAGCTGCGAGCCGAGGTGGGGCGCCATGGCCGTTGAGCGCCCGATCATCGGCACCGACCTCGACAACCTCAGACATGATGACTCGCGGGAGATATCCACCTCGGACGTCGCCGACGTCCCGGTCCGCCCCTCCCTGGACCAGGCCTTGGCCGGGCTCGACGCCCTGGACGGGTCCGGACGTTCGGCCAGAGGCACCTTGGCCCAGCGGACCTGGCGGTCGACCTGGCCCAAGCTCATCGCGTTCGGCCTCATCCTCTTGGTCTGGCAGATTGCCGTGTGGGCCCACTGGAAGCCCTACGTCCTCCAATCGCCGGCCACCGCCGGCCGCGAGTTGTGGCACCAGCTCGGCACGTCGTTGTTCTGGCAGGCCGTCTGGGTCACCACCCAGCAGGCCCTCATCGGCTACGCATTGGTCGTCGTCATCGGCGGCATCGTCGGGACGGCGGTGGCCCGGATCCCCGTGCTGCGAGCGGGCATCGGCGCTCTGATCACCGGCATGCAGACCTTGCCGTCCGTGCTCTGGTATCCCCTGGCGGTGATGGTCTTCGGCGTGACCTGGAAGGCCATCATCCTCATGATGGTGCTGGGGGCGGCGCCGTCGGTGGCCAACGGGTTCATCAGCGGTATCGACCAGGTCCCACCGGGCCTGCTCCGAGCGGGACGGATCCTCGGTGCCCACGGCGTGTCCCTCGAACGTCACGTGGTCCTCCCCGCCGCCTTCCCGAGCATCCTCGGGGGCTTGAAGCAAGGTTGGGCCTTCGCCTGGCACGCACTGTTGGCGGGTGAATTCCTGATCCTGGTCAACCCCCTCAGCCTTGGCGGTCGCACCGTGGGCGCCGAGACCCAGGGCACCTACGGCGTGGTGGTGGCCATGATGATCGTGATCGTGTTCATCGGGATCATGGTCGACGTCGCCTTCTCCCGCGTCAATGCCTCGGTCCGTCGACGCTACGGACTGATCGACGCATCCGCCAGCTGATCGGAGTCCTCTGATCCGAGGACGCGTCCGATCATCCGGGTGTTGCGATCGCCGGGACGCAGGGGAACGTTCCGAATCAACCGCAGCAGCGTTCCGGCCAGGTACGGGCCTCGTCTGACAGAATCCATGCTGTGTATATCTCTGCCAAGGTGGACTACGCGGTGCGGGCCCTGTGCACCCTGGCCGACGCCGATGGGAAGCCGGTCACGGCCGAGTCGTTGGCCCAGTCCCAGGGGCTGCCGGCCAAGTTCCTCGAGAGCATCCTCAACGACATGCGCCGCGCCGGCCTGTTGCTCAGCCAGCGCGGGGCCGAGGGCGGCTACCGCCTGTCGCGTCCGGCCTCGGCCATCACCGTGGCCGAAGTGATCCGTCCTCTCGACGGGCCGCTGGCCGAGGTGCGCGGCCTGCGACCCGAGGCCGCCACCTACGAAGGTGCGGCCGAGCACCTGCAGGACGTCTGGGTGGCCGTGCGGGCCAGCCTGCGCTCGGTCCTCGAGCAGGTGTCCATCGCCGACATCGTGTCCGGCCAGCTCCCCCGCTCGGTCGAGAAGCTGACCACCGACCCGGACTCCTGGCGTTCCCGCTGACGCCCCCGGTCACAGCCGACGCCTGATTCGAGTTCGGCAGCCGGCCTCTACGATCCCTCCATGGATCCGGACCGCGACCAGTCCGCGTCGATGGTGGAGGCAGAAGCCGAAGAGAAGGCCCGACTCGACCGGGTCGACCGGCTCGTCCTCACCATCGTCTGCCTGGCCCAGTTCATGGTGGTGCTCGACATCTCCATCGTCAACGTGGCCCTTCCCTCCATTCAGAAGGACCTGGGTTTCAGCGCCGCCAACCTCCAGTGGGTGGTCACGGCCTATTCCCTGACCTTCGGAGGCCTGCTGCTGCTCGGCGGTCGTCTGGCCGACCTGTTCGGGCGGCGACGCATCTTCCTGCTCGGGCTGATCCTCTTCACCGGGGCCAGCCTGCTCGGCGGATTCGCCGGGAATCAGGCCACGCTGATCGCCGCCCGCTCGCTCCAGGGCGTCGGCGCCGCCGTGCTCTCGCCCGCCACCTTGACCATCCTCACCGTCACGTTCACCGAGGAGAGGGCCCGGGCCAAAGCCCTCGGGGTGTGGAGCGCGGTGGCGGCCGGCGGCGGGGCGGCCGGTGCTCTGTTCGGTGGATTCCTGACCCAGTACCTCTCGTGGCGGTGGATCCTCTTCGTCAACGTGCCCATCGGGGCGGCCCTCTACCCGTTCGCCCGTCTGTTGCTGGCCGAGTCCAAGGCCGACGGCCCGCGGCGGCCCCTGGACCTTCCCGGGTCCATCACCGTGACTGCCGGATTGCTGGCTCTGGTGTACACCATCGTCCACACCGACCAGGTGTCGTGGACCTCGGGCTCGACGCTCCTGACCGGGGCCATCGCCGTGGTGCTGTTGACCGCCTTCGCCGTCATCGAGGCCAAGCTGGCCGACCACCCGCTGGTTCCCCTGCGCCTGTTCCGCTCACGGGCGGTGACCGGGGCCAACCTGGTGATGTTCTGCTTCGGAGTGGCCATGTTCGCCATGTGGTACTTCCTCTCCCTCTACCTCCAGCAGGTCCTCGGGTACGACCCGGTGATCACGGGGCTCACCTTCCTGCCCCAGACGGCGGCCATCGCCGTCGCCGCCACCATCGCCGGGCGCCTGGCTCCCCGGCTCGGCCCTCGCAACGTCCTCATGGCCGGTGCCCTGTGCGCGGCCGTCGGCCTCTACTGGCTCTCGTTCATCCGTGCCGGGGACAGCTACTGGACGGGCGCCTGCGGCGGGGGCATCCTGGCCACCTTCGGCATGGGGTTGGCCTTCACCCCCATCGCCCTCTCGGCCACGGGCGGGGTGCCGCGCCAGGACGCCGGCCTCGCCTCCGGCCTGGTCAACAGCAGCAGGCAGATCGGTGCGTCCGTCGGCCTGGCCGTCCTGTCCACGGTGGCCGCCACCCATATCTCCTCGCTGCTGGCCGGGCGGACCGTCGTCACCGATGCGGCCCGGCGGGTGGCCATGACCGCCGGCTACTCCCGGGGATTCCTCATCGCCTCGATCGTGGCCCTGGCCGCCGGGGTGCTGGCGCTCATCATCCCCCGGCAGGTGTCGCCGGTGGCCGTGCCGGCGGCCGAAGCCGCCGCAACCCCGGACGGACCTCTGGTTCCCTCGTTCGAGGGCTGACCGTCCCGAGGCGGCGCCGGGCGGCCCGGCCTCACGGGCGGAAGGCACCGCAGTGGCCCGATGCCGCGGTTGGAACCGGTGAGCGGGACCGACGAGTCACTCGGCCTGATCGAACATGCACGGCCAGGAGCGGACGACGAAAGACGTCGACGGTCGCCACCCTTCAGGCACCGACGAGTCCCTCGCGACCGTGCCGCCGGAATTCGGCCAGCAATTCCCGACGATCGCCGGCCGCCATCGGCGCGAAGGCAAGGGCGGCGCCACGGCGTCGGAAGACCGGGTCGTTCCCACCCCACCACCCTTCCGCCCGCAACGGTTCCTTGGTCACCTTCCCACTGGCCGTCTGGGGCAATCCGCCGGCGATCCGCACGAACGAGGGAACCCACTTGGTTCCGAGGTCGGGCTGGGCCGAAAGGAAGGCACTGAACCTCTCCGGATCGAACGAACGCCCGGGCAGCATCTCGAGTGCCGCCATCACCTGGTCCCCCGAGCTGGGGTCCGCCACCGGATAGACGGACACTGCCGCCGCGTCCTCGAAGCGGACCAGGACCCGCTCGACGGGGCCGGCGGTGAGGTTCTCCGAGTCCACCCGCATCCAGTCCCCCCCGCGCCCGGCGAAGTAGAAGAAGCCGGCCTGGTCCCGATAGGCCAGGTCCCCGGTCCAGTACCACCCGTGACGGGTTCGGGCCGCCGTCGCTTCCTCGTCGGCGTAGTACCCCTCGAACCCGCCCGCCCCGGAGCGGTTGACGATCTCGCCGATGGCGGCTTCACCGTTGGCCAACGCACCCCCGGCATCGAAGACGGCCGGCGGGCACTCCTCCAGGGTGTCGGGGTCGACAATGGCCACATCGCCCACCGGCCGGCCGAGCGACCCGGTGGGGGTCTCCGCGGTACGACTGATGGCGACGCCGCCCTCGCTGGATCCGTACCCCTCGGTGAGCACACAGCCGAAGCGCCGCTCGAACGCCTCGTGGTCGGCGATCGACGCCTCGGTGCCGAACCCCCGACGCAACGTGGTGCGGGCATCGTCCGCGGCCGCGGGCGTGGCCAGGACGTAGGCCA
>DASZJN010000143.1:0-3511 GCA_035948045.1 Acidimicrobiales bacterium
AACCCGAACGTCTCGTCCCCCGAACCGCCGCGTCCTCCCAGTTCGGCATACTCACCGACCACGTGGTCGGCCAGCCAGGCACGGATCTCCTTGCGGAAGGCTTCGTCCTCGGGTTGGTCTCGAAGATCCATGGCGGTGTGCTTTCCTGTGGATTCTGTGCAGCGGGTGGTGACTCCAAAAGCACGGATTCCGGTGGAACCGGGCCTTCCCGGAGGCCGACGAGGGAGTCTGGAGGCCAACCGGCGAATCGGACGCGACGCTAGCAAACGGGTTTCGAGACCAACCCGGCCGGTGGAGGCCGAAACGAGGGCACGGGCGGGGCGCGGTCGCACGGCGGGAACACCCAAGCACGTCCGGGCGTTTCCCACAATGATCGTTGCCGGGCCCGCGGTGGGTGTCGCCCACCTGCTGACCGGCTGAAGGAGGTACAACCATGACCGATGACACCGGAACCGACGCCGGCGGCCGGGTGGAACTGACAGAGGATGAATGGAGGACGAGGCTGTCGCCGGAGCGCTATGCCGTGTTGCGGCAGAAGGGTACCGAGCCGGCCTGGTCGGGCGAGTTGCTCCACGTCGAAGGGAGCGGGATGTTCACCTGTGCCGGATGCGGGGCGGCGCTGTTCCCCAGTGACACCAAATTCGAGTCCGGGTCGGGATGGCCGAGCTTCTACAAGGCTCTCGACGACGGCGTCATCAACGAACACGTGGACAAGTCCTTCGGGATGAAGCGGACGGAGATCACCTGCGCCCGGTGCGGCGGCCATCTGGGCCACGTGTTTCCCGACGGCCCCTTGCCGACCGGCCAGCGCTACTGCGTGAACTCCCTCTCGATCGAGTACGAGCCCGACCAGGCATGAGCGCCGCCCTCTGGGCTGGTCATGTCGGTACCCCGCGGTTTGTGGGGGCGCGGGTCGTCCCGACAATCCGCCGTGGGTCGTCATCCGGAGGTCAGGCGCTCCTCGAAGAGTTCGAACAGGTCGCCCAGAGCAGAGGCTTCGGCAATCCTCCCCGCCCTGAGCAGGAAGCGGTCGGCATCGGCCAGCACCTGGCAGGCCTCGAAGGCCTCCCGCTTGGTGAGCCGGATCGAGGATCCGAAATGGACCGGGTCCGCAGGACGGGACTCGTCTCGTGCATCGGTCGGGTTCACCGGACCGTCTCCTTTCTCCGGTGGGCAACCGTCACGTCCCGCTTCGGGCCCGGAGGCCGCGGGCCGGGACGACCCGGTCCTGCTCGCCAGACGGCGGCAGCGAGCGCGACGCCGATGAGAGCGGTGACCGCCGCCGCGACCACATCGGGAAAGCCGACCGGCCAGCCGAGCCACATGAGGGGCACTCCCACGGGACCAGGTCGGGACGAAATAGCGGGTGGGAGGGGTGCGAGCGATCAGGCGGTTGCCTCGACCGAATCCGCCGCCGATTCCGTTCCATCCGGTGCCCGGTCGTTCTCTTCCCCCGCCTGGTGGCGCTCGAGCTTGTGCACGTCCACGGTGGCAAAGCGGAGACTGGCACCAACCTCGTCGGCCACGATCTCCACCTTGAAACGCCGGTCACCCTCCTCGGTCTCCCAGCTGCGCTGCTCGAGCCGACCGCTGACCACGACCCGCATGCCCTTGGTCAGACTGAGCGCCACGTTCTCGGCCAGATCGCGCCACGTGACCACGTCGAAGAACGACGTCGACTCCTCCCACTCATTGGTCTCTCGGTTCTGCCAGCGACGGTTGACCGCGACGCCGAGGGACGTAGTGGCCTGCCCTTCCCGTGTGTAGCGGATCTCAGGATCGCGGGTCAGGTTCCCGATGATCGTGGTGGTGGAGGCCGTGGTCATTGGTGTTCCCCTTCTCTCGTGCACCGCAGTGCTCACCCGCCGTTGCTCGGGCGAGCGAGCGGTCGGGGCCACCCGCCACGGGTGACTGGTCACACGGTGGAGGTGTCACCTTGCCCGGCCCCGCTCCGGCCACCTGGCCAACCTCCTTGCACGACCGGGGGGACTGCTGGATGTGGGTGCAATTGGCCTCCGATCCCCGAATTGGCACCGATCTACACTGTTGCGGCACAGTCGTGCCGGACCCGGTCCCTCCCGCACCCGGAAGGCGGGCCACGACAGCAGCAGGTCGGCCATGGAGACACAGAACTGAATGGAAAGGGAGCACGATGACTTCCCCCGAGACACATACGTACGGGGACGACATCTACACCGAGCCCGACGGTCATCCCGACACGCTCTCCAATCTGGGCCCTCTGGCCCCCCTGGCCGGGATCTGGGAGAGTGCTGCGGGGAGGGACGAGCATCCCGTAGTGGACGGCTTGGGTCGGGACTCGTTCGTCGAGCGCTTTGAACTGCAGCCGATCGACCGCCAGACCAATGGCCCCCAGCTCTTCTACGGGCTCCGGTATCACACCCACATCGTCAAACCCGGCGAGGTCGAGACCTTCCACGACCAGGTGGGCTATTGGCTCTGGGAGCCGGCGACCCACGGCCTCACCTTCACACTGGCGATCCCCCGCGGCCAGGTCCTGATGGCCGGCGGCACGGCGGCGCCGGACGCCACCGACTTCGAAGTCAACGCCGCCGTCGGGTCCGAGGCCTACGGCATCCTGTCCAATCCCTTCCTCGATCAGAATTTCCGTACGCTCAGCTACCGGTTGGCCGTCTCGGTGCACGAGGACGGGACCTGGTCATACGAGGAGGTCGGCGTCCTGGACATCCCCGACCGGGACGAGCTGTTCCACCACGTCGATCGCAATACCCTTACCAGGGTCGGGCCACCCACGCCCAACCCGCTTGCCCAGGCCGGAGTGGGGGACGAGAGTCTCGGCATCGGCAACCTACGAACCGAGAGCAGGATGTCGTCATGAACCATTTGATGCGAGACCTGGCGCCGGTCAACGACGACGCCTGGAGCCAGATCGACCAGGAGGCCGCCCGTTCGATCAAGTACTTCCTGGCCGCCCGCCGCCTGGTCGACTTCAACGGGCCGCTGGGATGGGGCCATTCTGCCGTCGACGTCGGCCGGGTCGACCCACTCGACACCGGTGCCCTCGCCGGGGTGGAGGTCGCCCGCCGCCGGGTCATGCCCATGGTCGAGTTCCGGTCGTCCTTCACGCTGGCGCGATCCGAGTTGGATGCCGCCGAGCGCGGGGCGACAGACCTCGACCTCGATGCTGTGATCGCCGCCGGCAAGGCAGCCGCCCTGGCCGAGGACCGCATCGTCTTCCACGGCTACGAGCAGGGACGCATCGCGGGCATCGCCGCGGCCACGCCCCACGAGGCCGTGGCCATCAGCGACGACTACAGCCACTACCCGCAGCACGTGGCCAAGGCCGTGGCGGCATTGCGGGCCGCCGACGTTGCCGGTCCGTATGCCATCGCCCTCGGCGATCGGTGTTACACGGGAGTCACCGAGACCACCGAGCACGGCGGCTACCCGGTGTTCGAGCACCTCCGCCAGATCCTCGGGGGACCCGTGGTGTGGGCGCCCGGCGTCGACGGGGCAGTGGTGCTCAGCCAAC
>DASZJN010000144.1:0-11871 GCA_035948045.1 Acidimicrobiales bacterium
CCGACCTGTAGTGGTCAACCGACCGATGTACGTGGTCGACGATCAGGCCCAGCATGACGGCCGCGCACAGATAGGTGACGACCAAGAATCGGCTGGGAACGACATTCTGCATCAGCGGCAGCTTCACGACGACGCTCCACAGTGTCCAGTAGTTCTGGAGACCGGAGGAGAGCAGCACGGAAGTGGCCCCCACTGCGGTGAACAGCCAGAGGCGCAGGTCACGGCGCCAGATGACGAGGCCAGCTGCCAGCACGACCAGTAGTCCGATCCCGAGGTATTGCTGGGACAAGGCAAGCCCCTGATAGCCCCCGAAGCGATGGGCGAAGGTAGTTGACCCCGCCGAAGGCAGGACGGGGAACACGTAGTCCGTGAGATTGGTACCGCCCAAGGCGACGATCGAATTCGCTCCCCATATGGGACCGGACAGATGAGCGGGCCCAGCCAACGCGAACCAGATCGGATAAGCCAACAACACCCCGCCAGTCACGGCCGCCGCCAACGTGGCGGTGATGGCATATCCGGCCTTGCGCCCGATGACCCTGATCCGGCCGACGTTCAACACCACCGTCACCACCACGCCGATGCCGGCCGCCATGGCCACGAGCACCAGCATTTCCGTTCCGATAAAGAACTGCACCCACACCAGGAGAGCCAGCAGCACGCCCGTGACCACGGGATTGCGGCGCTGCCTGACGAGGAGCTCGTCGAGGCAGGCCACGACGAGCGGGGGGAAGGGAGCCATGGCCAACATGAGGTGCGCGTCAGTGAGGGCCAAGAGAAGGTAGGGGGAGAACCCGTAGAGAAGCCCGCCGACGAACGCGGCCGGGGACCATGACACCCAGCGTGCGAGCAAGACGTACATGGCCAAGGCCGACAGCACAGGCGATAGCGTGAGCGCCACGTTCAATGTGGTTACCGGGCCGAACAGCCAGGTGACCGGGGCCAGCACCACACCGATGCCCACCTCGGCCGTGTTGGACAGGAGATTGACGCCCGTCGGGTGGAACAGGGCCGTCGAATACAGGGGGTTCTGCCCGTGGGACAAGGCATACGCCGGCCACTCGAGGAACCACGTGAACAACGACGAATCACCGCAGCCGCAAGTGGTGACCGATGCGGGATGGCTGGACCAGACGTTCCACCACACCACCAGCGAGAGGAACAGATAGCCGACGGCAGCGGCCACCAACGGCCTGACCCGGTTCCTCTGACGGTTCTCGACCGCCGTGCCGCCGCCGCGGCCCGAGGGGTCCTCCTTCCCCTCCGTGGGTTGGGATCCCGTCATGCCTCCCGCCTCCGGCCGCTAGGTTGTCGTTATGGCGGCCCGACAGTCGTGAGCAGGAGCGTCGGATGGAGACGCCGCGAAACCTCGCACCGGCGACCGATCACCACTCGCGCCGTCACCCCTTCGCCCGTCCACCGGCGGGACATTGCTCTCGAGTTCAAGAAGACAATGTTACCCATCCACTCAGTTGATCCGCGGCCGGATGGTGGCCGTTCAACGGGATTGGGACGGTGAGCGGACAGTTTCGCTGACCCCACGAGAAGGCGCCACAGCCTCCTACCCTGCTCGTGCCTGCAGGCCCAGTTCGGCCACGGTCGGGAGGATGAGCGGCTGGAGCCATTCGCCCCCTGGCAACGAGACGTGGATGCCATCGGCCCATCGGACGGTTACCCCGTCGATCACCGACTGGAAATGGCCGTGCGGGTCGAGCAGGGCGTTGAGGTCGACAAGAGTGGCCGTGCCGGTTCGCCGGTGGGCCACCGAGGCCAGGATGGCGTTGAACTCGGACACCCGGACCGGCGAGTCCTCGGGGTAGGTCGTGCCGTTCGGCGACGGCGGGGTGGAGAGATCGGGCATGGTGAAGAGCACTACCTTGGCGCCGGTCGACGAGAGAACCGTGACCACCTGGTCGAGCTCGTCCGCCAGGTGGGCGTCCCACGCCGGCTGACCGATATGCACCACCGATCCGTGATCGAGGTGGTCCGTGATATCCCAGCGACCCACCAGCAGTCCCACGACGTCGGGACGGGTCTTGGCCAACAAATCGGCCCAGTAGGTCCTCCAGGATTTGCACGACGACTCGGGTTGATCGACCACCTGGCCGATGATGGCCGGCAGGTTGTCGAGGTCGCACCCCAGGGAGGCCTGGTTGCGCACCCGCACCCCGAAGTTGTGCACGCTCTGGGTCCCGAGGCCCTCGGCCAGGGTGTAGGCGAGCGAGTCGCCGAGGATGAGCAGCTGCACCGGGTGGTCGGTGAACGCACCGGCAGCGGCCAGGGTCTGGCGCTCGGAGGCCGGCATGGTGTTCCTCACGGTCACCGCCGCAGTGGCCGGTACGATCGTTCCGGCCACGACCACGGCCACGGTGAGCACCAGCGCCCCGGTGGCAGGACCGACGGCCTTCAGCGACCGCCAGAAGGTGCCGTACATCACGGGTCGCTCGACCAGGTAGTAGCTGGCGGCGGCCAACACGAAGGTGAGGGCGAAGCGCACCACCAACAGGGCGATGCCCGTCAGCCCCGTGTGCTGGGCGTCGAGGAACAGATACACCGGGTAGTGCCAGAGATACGCCCCATACGAGATGGTGCCCAGCCACACCAGGGGGGCCACCGACAAGAACCGGTCGATGGCGCCACCGCGCACGCACACCGCCGCAGTGATGATGGCGGCCGCGGACAGGGCCGAGAGGGTGAACGCACCGTGGTAGGCGATTGCGTCCGTCCCGTGCAGCGCGTAGGTCAGTGTGAGCGTGCCGGCCAGGCCGGCCAGGCCGACGATGGTCAGGCCTATCTGCGAGGATGAGGTGCGGGCCCGGGGGGCCATGCCCGTCTCTCCCCGGCGCCGTTGGAGCATGGTCATTACACAGGCGAGCACCGCACCGATCAGGATCGACTGGGCGTGGGTGTCGGTGCCGAAGTAGAGGCGGGTGATGTTGGCCTGCGGTCCGTAGAGCGCGATCATTTCGATGGCCGAAGCCGCCGCCCCGGCGATCGACAGCACCAGCAATGCCCGCAGGCCCCGGGCGAACGTGCGGGAGAAGTGGAGGACGGCGAAGACCACCAACGGCCACACCAGGTAGAACTGCTCCTCGACGGCCAAGGACCACGTATGGGTGAGAGGCGAGACGGCGCCGGTGGCCGTGAAGTAGTTGCCGCTGGCGCCGATCTGCCACCAGTTGGAGAAGTAGAACAAGGCGGAGAGGGCGCTCATCCGGAATTCGGGGTAGAGCCCTGGTGCGGCCACGAACCGCACATAGAGGGTCAGTACCAGCAACACGATCAGGAGGGCGGGGAGGAGGCGGCGGGCTCGCCGCAGCCAGAAGGCTGACAGCTTGATGGCCGACCGCTTGGCGTACTCACCGAGCAGGAGCCCGGTGATCAGATACCCAGAGAGGACGTAGAAGATGTCCAAGCTGAAGAAACCGCCCTGCAACCACCCCACGCCGAAGTGGTAGCCCATGATGATCAGCAGCGCCACGGCCCGTAGACCGTCGAGCGCGGTGACCCGCTCCTTGCCCGTCGCCGATGGTCTCGGAGGCGGGTTCGGCTGGGTGATCGGCGCCAGGACCTCGACGCCGGTCACGACCGGACCCCCACGGGTCCCGGGCCGCCGGCACCGGTCGGTCGACGACGGCTCATGACTGACGTGTGGCGTTGGATCGTTGCGTGTGGGCCCGCGGTGCGGCCAGGACGCAGTTGGCCGAGGCGAACAGGGAGGACACCGGGCCGTTGGACGGACCTGCCGCGCAGGCGGTGAGCCAGCCGGTCGACGCCAGAACCGGCGGACCGGCAGTTCGCACTCCCGTCCACACCCACGCGTGCGCCTGATGGATCGGGAGCTGGCCGGTGGCCGCAGTCATCAACGTGACCGCGGTGCGGACGAGGGAGACCTGGTCGTAGGTGGGCAACCCCATCGGGTCCACGACGACCACCATGGTGACGCCCCAGCCGCCAAGGGCCTGGCGCATCGAGGCCACCTCCGCGGTGGTGATTCGGCGACTTTCCCCGGATCCGAGGGACAGTGCACCGAGGTAGTCGCGAGCAGCGCGCTCCCGGCCGGCTCGCTCGGAGAGGGAGTTCGGGCCTCCTCCGCCGACCATGGCGTACGACATGGAGTCGACCGCCTGCCAGCTCATTGGGCTCTGCTGCAGCGCCGGGAAGGGGAGGGTCAGGACCACCTGGTGCTCGGGGAGGTGGGGGGCAACGGCACGGAACCACGGGGGCAACACAACCGCCCGGGTAGTGAACGGGAGCCCGCCGGCGTCAAACCAGGCGATGGGCACGAGGGCGACGGCGGCGATCGCCACACCCACAACCGAGCCCATTCTTCGCGACCGTGTGCCTGCCCCATCCGCGGAGCGAGACCGGGCCAATCGGACAATGTCCGTGCGGGCATGGTCCACAATGAGTCCGAGCATGACCGCGGCGGCCAGGTACGAGAAGAGCAGGAATCGGCTCGGGATGATGTTGTCCATCAACGGCAGCCTCACCAAGAGCCGCCACAGTGTCCACGTATGAAACTGCAGGCCGAACGAAAGCGGGACCGACACCGCACCGACCGCGGCGAACAGCCACAGCCGGAGGTCGTGGCGCCAGATGACCAGGCCGGTGGCCAGGACGGCCAAGAGCGCGATTCCGAAGTACTGGCCGGACAGCATCGGTCCCTGGTAGCCCCCGAACCGGTGACCGAACGCAGCTGCCAACGCCGACGGCGGAGCGGGCAGCACATAGTCCTTGAGGTTGGTGCCGCCGTAGCTGATAAGTGAGGCCGGGCCCCAGACAGGACCGGCCAGACGGGCCGGGCCGGCCAGTGCGAACCCCACCGGATAGGCCAGCAACACTCCGCCCGTCGCAGCCGCAGACGCCAGGGCGACGGCCGCGTGACGCGTCTTGCCGCGGATGACATCGAGTCGGCGGATGTTGAACGCCACGACGAACGCCACGCCGATGGCGGCGGCGATGATCGTGAGCACCAACATCTCGGAGCCGATGAAGAACTGGACGGTCACCAAGAGCCCGAGTAGTGCCCCGGTAGGGACCGGCCTACGGCGTTGTCGCACCAGCAACTCGTCGAGGCACGCCACGATGAGCGGTGGGATCGGCGTCATGGCCAGCATGAGGTGGGCATCGCTGAGGGCGATGAGAATGAACGGCGAGAAGCCGTAGAGCAGCCCGCCGACGAAGGCAGCCGGCGCCCAGGACACCCACCGCCTGAGCAGGACGTACATTGCCAACGCGGACAAGACCGGCGACAACGTGAGCGCCACGTTCAACGTGGCCACCGGGCCGAATAGCCAGGTGACCGGGACGAGGACCACACCAATGCCCACCTCGGCGGTGTTGGACAAGAGGTTCACGCCTGTCGGATGGAACATGGCCGTGCTGTACAACGGGTTCAACCCGTGAGAGAGGGCGTAGGCCGGCCACTCGAGGAACCAGGTGAACAGGGAGGTGTCGCCACATCCGCACGTAGTAACCGTCGTCGGGTCGCCCGTCCACACGTGCCACCAGACGATCAGTGAGACGACCAGATAGCCGGCGCCGGCGATCAGGAACGACCGAACGAGATGACTGGGGCGGTCGGCCTCGCCCGTACTCCTTCCCCGGCGAGGGGTATCCGCCACCGCCGCGCCCTGGCGCTCCTCGAGGGCAGGATCGTCGGTGGGCTGCTCGGTCGTGGTCATGGCGATCCGGCCGTCACGGGCAACGCGGAGCGGAATTGCTGGGATGCACCTCGTACCGCCGACCCATTCTCATTGCACCCTCACCCCCCATGGCCCGGCCGCAGCGGGACGTTCCTCTCGCGGTCAAGAAGGAAATGCTAGGTGTCCAGCGGTGCTGGGTCCATCCACCCCTGGTCAACGGGGGTCGGCGGTGCTCTTCGACGCCGTCCCGGAGCGGGTCGGGACCCGGGCCGACCTCCACAGGGACGCTCGCCACCTGGGGCGCTCGCCGTACCGAATCACCCAGGGATGCAGTACCGTCTCAGTCGGCCGCACCTGGAGGGGTTCATGAGTGATGCAGTAAAGGTGGGCGGTCCCTCGGGGGTGGGGACCCAGCTGAGCTACATGCCCGCCCTCGACGGCATCCGCGCTGTCTCCATCCTCGGGATCATGTTCAACCACGGCGGATTCGGATGGGCCGGCGGGGGGGTCATCTCCGTCAACGTGTTCTTCGTGCTGAGCGGCTTCCTCATCACGCTGCTCCTCATGAAGGAGTGGACCCGTTCGGGCACCATCCGGCTGCGCGCCTTCTGGGCCCGCCGGGCGCGTCGTCTGTTGCCCGCCCTCTTCGTGTTGTTGGGGGCCATCGGCTTCTACGCCGTGTTCTTCGCCCCGAGCGGGACCGGATCCACGCTACGCGGCGACGGCTTCAGCACGCTGTTCTACTTCAGCAACTGGCACCAGATCCTTTCGGGACAGAGCTACTTCGCACAGGTGTCGTCGCCCTCTCCGCTTCTCCACACCTGGACCCTGGCCATCGAGGAGCAGTTCTACCTGGTGTGGCCGATCGTGGTCCTCCTCGTGCTGAAGGTGTCGAAGTCCCCGAGGGTCCTGTTGGCCGTGGCGGTGGCCGGCGTATTGGCATCGGCCACCGAGATGGCCCTGCTGTTCCACCTGCACCCGCTGGCCGATCCGAGTCGCCTGTACTACGGGACCGACACCAGGGCCCAGGACATCCTCACCGGTGCGGCACTCGGGATCCTGCTGTTCCGGCGGCCCAAGGTAACCAGTGAACGGGCCAAAGTAGGCCTCTCTTGTTTGGCGGTGGCGGCGGCGGCCGTCTTCGTCGTGGAGTGGATAGGGATCAACCGGTCCACCGATATCACCTACAAGGGCGGCTTCCTCGTGGCCAACATCATGGTCGCCCTGGTGATCTGCGGTGTGACGTTGGCCCCGGAGGGCCTGCCGGCCCGGGTTCTCTCGATCGGGCCCCTCACCTTCGTGGGCAAGATCTCCTACGGCCTGTACCTCTGGCACTGGCCCGTCTTTCTGGTGCTGGACCAATCGAGGACCGGGCTCGAGGGGTACAGCCTGTTCGCACTGCGGTTCGGGGTGACGATGATCATCGCGGTCATCTCCTGGTACGTGGTCGAGACGCCGGTCCGCCAGATGACGTTCACGGGCTGGCGATCCTGGTCCTGGGTCCCCGTCGGTGTGGTCGGGATGGTCGCCGTGCTGTTCTTCTCCACGCTGGACAGCGGAGCCACCCCCAATGTGTTCCTCGACCCGGCCCAGCTCAAGGCCAGCCTCCACACCTACCAGAAGGGTCCGTTCCCGCCCAACAGTCCCCTGTCCAGGGTCCTCGTCGTCGGAGACTCGCTCTCGCTCACCGTCGGATTCTGGATGACCCCCTACGCTTCCCAGTACGGCCTGGTGCTACGCGGGCGGGAGCTCGACGGCTGCGGGCTGGCCACCGCGGTGCCCTTCAACCTGCATGGCTCCGCGACCTACCCTCTCGCCCCCTGTGCCACCTGGCCGACACTGTGGAAGAACGATGTCGACCAGATGCACCCCCAGGTGGTGGCGTTGGTCATCGGATGGTGGGAGACCATGGACCGCCTGTACCAGGGCACGTGGCAGCACCTGGGCGATCCGGCCTTCGACGCCTACGAGAGGGGTCAGATCGAAAAGGCGGTGTCGGTGCTCGGGTCGGGAGGCGCCCATGTGGTGATGTTCACGGCGCCGTACTTCTCTACGGGTGAGCAGCTCAACGGCCAGCCGTGGGACGAGGACGCACCCGCCCGGGTCAACCTGCTCAACCAGATGGTCGAGGCGGTAGCGGCCGAACACCGGGGCACGGTGTCGGTCGTGCCGCTCAACAAGTACCTCGACCCCGCCGGTCACTACACCCTCAAGATCAACGGGCAGGTCATGCGGTTCGCCGATGGTGTCCATACCACCCAGGCCGCCGGCACCTACATCGCGCCGAAGGTCCTCCCTGTGCTGGCGGCAGCCGCCGCGGGCCGCTGAGCCATTGCGCCACCGGCGTGCTCTTCGCCGCTCACCCGGTGGTGCCGAGGATGCAGTCCGGAACGGAGTGCGGAGATCGTCGTGTCGTCGGCGCGCTCGTGACACAGGCCGCGAAGGCCGCCGGGCTCATGACCGCCGGGTCCCCCCGGTGGGCCACGGCCGACCACACCCATGCCGAGTGGGCGTAGAGAGGGGGCCGGCCCATGGCGGCGGTGAGGAGGCCCACGGCGTAGGCGGTGCTCCTCCCCTGCTCGTAGAGGGGCAGGCCGGCTTGATCGGGGACCACGATGGTGGTCACCTCCCACTGGTCCAGGGCCCTGCGGATGGCCGCCAGGTTGGCAGGCGTCGGGCCGGGAGCGGCGCCGATGGGGAGCGACGCCGCCATCAGCACCTCGAATCCGGGCCGGGCCGCGCCCGCCCGTCCGGGCTGGCCCTGCGGGCCCCCTCCACCGGCCTGGGCCCACCGCATCCGGTTGACCGCCTGCCACGCCTGTGAGGACTGCAGGCCTGAGAACGGCGCGGGATAGGCGAGGATCACCCGTCCGGGGGGGAGTGCGGACCCGACCTCGGTGTACCAGCGGGGCAACACCACGGCGCGGGCGGTCAGGGGCACGTTGGGCCACACGGCGACCACCGAAGGGAGCAGCGTGGCCACGGCCAGGGCACCGGCCAGCACCCCGGCTCCGAGACCCAGTGGCTGCACCCGGTGTTCCGCCAGCCAGGTCCGGCCGCGGTCGATCACCACGGCCACCATGACCGCAGCGCAGAGCAAGAGGACCACGGTGAACCGGATCTCCACGACGTCCCCCACCCAGGGCACGTGCTCCACGAGCTGCCACGGCACCCAGTAGCCGTGCCCCGGCCCCAGCGAGAACACCGCGGCCACAATCCCCAGCCCTCCGAAGAGCAGCAGCCGGCGGTCGTGTCGCCATACGACGACGCCACCGACGGCGACGACCACGACCCCGGCACCGAGGTAGCCGAGACCCGGCAGCTTCGGGCCCTGGTACCCGCCGAAGCGGGTCATCCCGGCGCCGAGCCTCCCGAGGCTGCCCACGCTCCAGAAGCTGGTGAGCGTGTTCCCGAACCGGGAGAGCGAGCCGTTGGACCAGATCGGGCCGCTCAGATGGGCCGGCCCCCGGAGCAGGAACCACAGGGGGTAGGCCACCAGTGCCGTCGCCACGGCCAGGGCGGTCAGCGACCCGCGCACGGCGTGGCCCACCCGGGGGCCGATCTCGGCCCGCTCACGGATCCAGGTGAAACCGACGACGAGGGCCACGGCCACGGCTCCGAAGAGGACGGCGATGACCAGTACCTCCGTGCTCACGAAGAACTGCAGGGCCACGAGGATCCCGAGCGCCCCACCTACCCGATAGGGCGAGCGCCGCTGACGGACGAGCAGCTCGTCGAGGGCCATCACCATCAGCGGGGGGATGGCGAGGAAGGCGATGTTCAGCTGATTGAGGGCCAGCTCCGTGACCACGAAGGGAGAGAAGCCGTACACCAGGCCGCCCACGAAGGCGGCCGGGGCCCACCGCACCCAGCGGCGCAAGAGGACGGCCATGGTCAGGGCCGACAGGGCCGGCGCCAGGGTGAGCCCGACGTTCATGGCGGCCACCGGGCCCAAGGCCAGCGTCACCGGGGTCAGGACGAGGCCGAGGGCCAGGACACTGGTGTCGTTGAGGAGGTTGATGCCGGTGGGATGGAACAGCCACGAGGAGTAGAACAGGCTGTGCCCGTGGGTGATGGCGTAGGCGGGCCATTCGAAGAACCAGAGGAACCGGGCGCCGTCGCCACACCCACAGGTGGTGGTGGAGGTCGGATGGGTGGACCAGACCTGCCACCACAACACCATTGCCAGGGCCAGATAGACCAGTGCGGAGACCAGGGTGCCCCTCCAGCGCCGCGCCCACCCGGGCTGTCGGGTTGGAGGCGCGTCGCCGGCGGCAAGATCGCCGGGCGTCACCGTCTCCACCCTCATCGAGCCGGAAGCGGGTGGCCTGCTCCGGCTGCCCTGCGCGTGCCGCAGAGCTGAGCGGCGGCCACCGACGGGTCGGCGCTGAAGGACATGGTGGTGAAGCCCACGGCATCGCCGAGGTTGGCCACGAATCGTGACACGGTCATCGGCGCCGTAATGGCGTGCAGGTAGGCGGCCAGGGGATCGCAACCGAGGGCGTGGATGGCGTACCGAACCGAGCGGGTCGAAGGCCCGCCGCTCCCTGTCGTACCGGTGCGTCCGGGCACCCCGAAGCGCGCCACCATCCAGGCGGGACCGATGTACTTCTCGTGACCGGGCCGGGCGTGCCGGGTGACCGTGGTGTGGCTCCCGACGGGATTGGCCAGCGAGTACGAATCGAACAGGTAGACGCCGGGCCCGGCCAGGTAGCCGATCACGCCCACGGCCGGGACATTGACAGTCAAACGAAAGGGAAGTCCGGACCGGGCCGGCCGGGCGGCGGACGCGTCGATGGGGGCAAAGGGATCGGTGATGACGAGCATCACCTGGCGACCGGGAGGGACTCCGCCGGCCAGGTGGCGGAACAGGGTGCCGGCCTCCCCGGACAGCGCCTTGCCGTAGTCCGACGCGGTAATGGGGTGGGCGTTGCCGGTGGCGCTGATCCAGCTGTTCCGCTCGTTGGAGATGAACACGGTCTGGGGGTTCAGGCTGATCACCCTGGGCGGCACGAACCGGAGCCACCCGGCACACACCACGGCCCACACGGCGATGCCGGCCAACGGGACGACCAGGATCCCCCGCGCCTGGCGCAAGGTCACGAAGACAGGGAGGCCCAAGGCGAAGAACCCGGGAAGCAGCAGCCTGGCATGCATGTAGTCACCCCCGACATGCACGACGTAGAGCACGTCGGCCAGCCCGGCCACGATCGGGGTGACGAGGACCACGACGGCCAGGCGCTCACCGCGACGCCACCACGCCCGCGCCGGCTGGGCGAGGAAGGGCACCATCAGTGCCAGTGGCAGCCACAGGGTGTACGGGGCCACGAAGTTCCACAGGTAGGTGAATCCCTGCGGCCACCAGGACGAGCCTCCGGCCTTGGCCAGACCGGTGTTGGGCACCACCAGGGCGTAGTAACCCATGCGGAAGACCTGGAAGGCCACCGGCAGGGCCAGCGCGGCGATGATCGGCAGACCGAAGCGGCGCAGCCGCCGGTGGTCGCCGACCCAGCCGGGCGAGGCCACCACGGCGAGCAGGGCGACCAGGAAGACCCCGGAGGAGAGCGCCAGCTCCGGACGGATCAGTGGGCCGAGACCCACGACGGCGGCCGCCGGCACCACCCGGCTCCTGAGGGCTTCGGCCCGGACCAACAACCAGAAGCTGGTCCCCAGCCACAGGAACACCATCGACATCTCCAGGCCGGAGGTGGAGAACTCCCAGACGCCGGCCACCACCGAGACCACCAGCAGCCCCAGGGGGAACACCGTCGACGCGCTGCGTGGTCCGGCCAGCCGCTGGACGGCGCGACCTCCGGTCAGGAACCCGCCGGCAGTGCACACCAGGCCGACCAGTACCGACAGCCATTCGAGCGTCACGAAGGGGACCGCCTTGTGGAGGGCGGTGAGGGTGAGTAGCCAGAGGGGGTCGGAGGACACCTCGACCCGCTCACCGAGATTGAACACCGGGCCGTGGCCCGCCAACAGGTTGGCGATGATCCGGAAGTTGATGAAGGCGTCCTCGTCCACCCAGCGGTAGATCCAGGCACCGACGAGGACGACCAGCACGGGCACGACCACCGGCCACCATCGCTGCCGACGAGTCGCTCCACGATCCCCTGGGGGCGGGCGGGGCTGGAGGCTCGGGGCCGACGGGGGCTCGGGCGCCGGCGCCGTATCGGTATCCGGCGGGCCCGAAGCCTCCCTCATTCGCCGACCGCGCTCG
>DASZJN010000145.1:0-2527 GCA_035948045.1 Acidimicrobiales bacterium
CCTCGCGGTAGGGACGGGCGATATCGAGGCAGGCGACCGACGCCCCGCCCCGGGCCAGCCGCAGGGCGGTGGCCCGCCCGATGCTGCGGGGTCGGGCCGCCCCGGTGACCAGTGCCACCTGGCCGGCGAAAGGGCGCGCCAGGTCAGGGTGTGTGAAACTCACCGGGCAAACGTAGCGAGGAACGACGAGCCGTGCGCGACGGTCCGTGCGGCAGGCCGTGCGACAGTCCGTGCGACGGTCGATCCGTCGGGGTTGGGGAGAATACATGCAGGCTGCGGTGACCAGGGGCGGGGCCCTCGTCGTGGGTGAGGTGGCCGACCCCACACCTGGTTCGGGCCACGTGCTGGTGCGCTCGCTGGCCGCCGGCATCTGCGGGTCCGACCTCCACGCGCTGGCCGACTTCGCGCACTTCACCGGGCTGATGGACTCGGTCGGCGTCCCCTCCCTCGATCCGGCGGCGGACTGCGTCTTCGGCCACGAGTTCTGCGCCGAGATCATCGAGCACGGACCCGACACCGGCCGGGCGCTGCCGGTGGGCACGCGGGTCTGCTCGGTGCCCATCGTCGTGACCCCGACCGGCGTCGAGCAGATCGGCTACTCCAACCTCTACCCGGGCGCCCTGGCCGAGCACATGGTCCTCCAGGAGATGCTGCTCCTGCCCGTCCCCGACTCGCTCGACACCGACCTGGCCGCGCTCACCGAACCGCTGGCCGTGGGCGAGCACGCCGTCGGGCTCTCGGGGCTCGAGCCGGGGCAACCGTGCCTGGTGGTGGGGTGCGGCCCGGTCGGCCTGGCCGTCATCGCCGCCCTCAAGGGCCGGGGCCACGGACCGGTCCTGGCGGCCGACTTCTCGCCCACCCGCCGCCGCCTGGCCGAGGCCTTCGGGGCCGACGAGGTCATCGACCCGGCCGCCGAGTCCCCCCACGACCGCTGGGCCGACTTCGGCGTGGCCACCGGGGTGATGGAACGGGCCGGCGCCGCCCTACTCGGGGCCGCCATCGTCGACCCGGTGATCTTCGAGTGCGTGGGCGTGCCCGGCATGTTGCAGTCCCTGATCGCCGAGGCCCCACCGCACAGCCGGATCGTCGTGGTCGGCGTGTGCATGCAGAGCGACTCCATCGAGCCGTTCATGGCCGTGACCAAGGAGATCGAGTTCCGCTTCTCCTTCGGCTACACCGGGGCCGAGTTCGCCACCACCCTCGAGCGCCTGGGGGCCGGGGTTCCCGGCGCCGACCGGCTGGTCACCTCCGTGGTCGACCGGGCCGGCGCGCCCGGCGCCTTCGAGACCCTCCGCACGCCCGGTGAGCACGGCAAGATCCTGGTCACTCCCGGCCCACCGGGCACGTGAGCACCGAGCCCTCGAGCACCGATCCCCCGAGCACCGATCCCCTGAGAGAGGAACCCCCACCCCGATGACCACCCTCGACGCCGCCGAGCAGCTGAAGTTCGGCATCTTCCTGGCCCCGTTCCACCCGGTCGGGCAGAACCCGACACTGGCCCTCGAACGCGACCTGCAGCTCATCGAGCACCTGGACGAGTTGGGCTTCGAGGAGGCCTGGTTCGGCGAGCACCACTCGGCCGGCTACGAGATCATCGCCTCCCCCGAGGTCTTCATCGCCGCCGTGGCCCAGCGCACCAAGCACATCAGGTTGGGCACCGGCGTCTCGTCCCTGCCCTACCACCACCCCTTCATGCTGGCCGACCGCCTGGTCCTGCTCGACCACCTGACCCGGGGTCGCCTGATGATCGGCGTCGGCCCCGGCGCGCTGCCCTCCGACGCCTTCATGATGGGCATCGACCCGGCCCGCCAGCGCGACATGATGGAGGAGTCACTCGAAGCGATCCTCCTCCTGCTCGAGGGCCGCGAGCCGGTGACCATGGAGACCGACTGGTTCAAGCTGGTGGGGGCCCGGCTGCAGATGCGGCCCTACCAGCGCCCGTACCCCGAGGTGGCCGTGGCGGCGCAGGTCTCGCCGGCCGGCCCCCGCGCCGCCGGCAAGTTCGGCTGCAGCCTGCTCTCCATCGGTGCCACCTCGGCCGGCGGCTTCGACGTGCTCGGCGCCCACTGGGACGTCATGGACGAGCGAGCCGAGGAGTTCGGCACCACCGTCGACCGCAGCAAGTGGCGCCTGGTCGGCCCCATGCACATCGCCGACACCAAGGAGCAGGCCATCAAGGACGTCGAGTTCGGCCTCGAGGAGTGGGTCGACTACTTCCAGCGGGTGGCCGCGCTCCCGCTCGCCCCCGACACCACCAACTTCGAGTCATTGGTCGACGCCCTCAACGCCTCGGGCTTCGCCGTCATCGGCACGGTGGAGGACGCCATCGCCCAGGTGGCGCGCCTGCGCACCCAGTCCAAGGGGTTCGGCACCTTCCTGCTCATGGGTCACGAGTGGGCCGACACCGAGCCCACCCGCCACTCCTACGAGCTCATCGCTCGATACGTGGCCCCCGAGTTCCAAGGCTCCTCGTCCACCCTGACCGCCAGCCGCGACTGGGCGGCCGAGAACCGGCCCGAGTTCATCG
>DASZJN010000146.1:0-5943 GCA_035948045.1 Acidimicrobiales bacterium
TCCACTTCGGTCATGGCCACAAACAGCTGATGAAGCCTACGGTCATCGGTCAACTCGGGGTGGAACGAGGCCACCAGCACGTTCCCCTGGCGGCAGATGACCGGTTGTGGCCGGCCCGGTCGCGTCCCGTTCGACGATGGAGGCAGCGTGGCCAATACCTCCACATCCGCACCGGCGCGTTCGACCACCGGGGCCCGGATGAACACGGCCGGGACCGTTTCGTCGCCCAGCGCCGCCACCTCGAGGTCGCATTCGAACGAGGCCACCTGGCGCCCGTACCCGTTCCGTCGGATGGTCAGGTCGATGGCCCCGAACACCCGCTGATCGACTCGCCCGCCGAGCACCTCGCCGGCCAGCAGGATCATCCCTGCGCAGGTCCCGAACACCGGCAACCCGCGTCTGAGAGCCTCATCGAGGGGATCGAACAGACCCGAGGACTCCAGCAGCATCGAGAGCGTGGTGGACTCGCCGCCGGGGAGGACGAGTCCTGCCAGTCCCCCGAGGTCATCGGGTTCCCGCACCATGCGGACCGCCTGGCCGAGGGCGGCCAGAGCCGCGCCGTGCTCGCGGACGTCACCCTGGAGGGCGAGCACCCCGACGGTCATGGCCGGGACACCCGGCTGGGCCGACCGTCGCTCCGGTCACCAACCACGCTCGGCCAGATGCACTCCGAGCGTGCCCATCTCCTGCCCGGCCATGGCCGAACCAAGTCCGGTCGACACCTTGGCCACCAGGGCGGCGTCGGTGAAGTGGGCCGTGGCCTCCACGATGGCCCGGGCCATCTGCGAGGGGTTCGCGCTCTTGAAGATCCCAGATCCGACGAACACCGCCTCGGCGCCCAGCTGCATGACCAACGATGCGTCTGCGGGTGTGGCGATGCCACCGGCGCAAAACAGGGGCACGGGCAGCCTTCCGGTGGTGGCGATCTCCTGCACCAGGCCGACGGGAGCGGCCAGGTCCTTGGCCCACCCGAACAGCTCCGCCGAGTCGGCCTGGCCCACCCGTCGGATGTCCCCGAGAATGGAACGGAGGTGACGCACGGCCTCGACGATGTTGCCGGTGCCAGCCTCCCCCTTCGATCGGATCATCGCCGCACCTTCGGAGATGCGCCGCAGGGCCTCCCCCAAATTGGTGGCCCCGCACACGAACGGCACCTCGTAGACCCACTTGTCGATGTGGTGGGCCTCGTCCGCCGGGGTCAGTACCTCGCTCTCGTCGATGTAGTCCACACCCAGGGCCGCCAGCACCTGGGCCTCGGCGAAGTGGCCGATGCGGGCCTTGGCCATCACCGGGACGGTCACGGCGGCCTTGATCCCCTCGATCAGGGCTGGATCGCTCATCCGGGCCACACCGCCGTCGCGACGGATGTCGGCGGGAACCCGCTCGAGGGCCATCACCGCCACCGCACCGGCATCCTCGGCCACCTTGGCCTGTTCGGCATCGACCACGTCCATGACGACGCCGCCGCGCAGCATCTCGGCCAGACCGCGTTTTACGGTGAACGTGCCCGTCGGGCGGTCAGTGCCGGCGGAGCGGGACGCGATCACGGGGTCAGCCATACAGGCATTCTACCTCCGGCCTCTTCCCTGCTGGCCGGGGCGGCGCTGTCCGGGGTCCATAGGCCGCGGACCACCGAACCGGCGCTCGACCCATACCAGGGGGCCCGCCGTCGACACCGTCCATCGGAGGTACAGCGGCGGGCCCACCGGCTCCCGGCATCCGGCCCTTCCGGACCGTGGGACCTACGCCTGCAGGACGGCCTCGAGCTCGATCTGGATGTCGACCTTCTTGGCCACCACGAGTCCGCCGGCCTCCATGACGGCGCCGAACGACACGCCGAAGTCGTCACGGTTGATGCTGGTCGAGGCGCTGAACCCGATGCGGTGGTTCCCGTAGGGGTCCGTCACCACACCTTCGAGGGTGGCGTCGAGGGTCACCTGCCGGGTCACGCCACGGATGGTGAGGTCCCCTTCGACCTTGAATTCGGTCAGGCCTTCGGGCTTGATCGACGTGCTCACAAAGGTCCACGTGGGATGGTTGGCCACATCGAAAAAGTCATTGGTGCGGAGGTGGGCGTCCCGGGTCTCGTCCCGTGTGTCCACGGTGCCGGCCTCAATGGTCAGCGACGCCTTCGAGTCGGCCGGTTGCTCGCCGATCTGGATGGTTCCCTCAAAGGTGCTGAAGCGACCTCGAACCTTCGACACCGCCATATGCCGGACGGCAAAGCCCAGCTCGGTATGGGAGGCGTCGATGGCGTAGGTGCCCACAGCCGGGTACTCCACTCCGCTTACGTTCCTGCTGCTCACTGCGGTTTCAGGCGACATAGCCACTCCTTTGTCTTGTTCCTCAGGCGCTGCCTGAAGTTGCTTGCACATACAACTTTAACCTATAATAGTTGCTGACGCAAGTACCAGTCCCTATTCCAGGTATGATGTCGCCTATGGCAGACCTTCTGGCCCAGAATGACGAGCGGCTGACCACGGTCGGCCTCCTGTTCGAGTCGGCCGCGGGGCTGCGAAGGGTGTTCCAGGCCCGGCTCGAATCGGAGCTGTCACTGTCCGCACAGTCGTTCGACGTGCTCATCCGCCTGGCCCGCTCCCCCGGCTCGGAGCTGCGCATGAGCGAGCTGGCCGCCCAGACGTCCCTCACCCCGAGCGGGCTCACCCGCTCCGTCGATCGGCTCCAGGAACAGGGCCTGGTGGCCAGACGGATCTGCCCGGAGGACCGACGTGGCGCGTTCGCCCACCTCACCCCCACCGGCCAGGCCGTCATGGACCGCGCCATCCCCGTTCACGTCGCCCACATCGACGAGGTGCTGAGCGACCTGTTCACAGCCCAGGAGGAGGAGGCGCTGGCCGCGCTCCTGCGCAGGCTGCGCGACCACCTGTACGGCGTCGGCTCGGAATGGGGGCTGACTGCCGAGGACGGCGACGCCTGCCCGGGGGCCGACTAGCGCGGTCGACGAAGGGCCGAGACCTCAGTCCAGCGCCAGGGCCGCCGACCGCACCCGAGTGTCATCGAGATTGCCCGCCATGGGTCCGCCGCCACGGGCCCCGACCATCGGGTCGATCCACAGCCAGCGGGTCAGCGCCGCCACCCGCCCCTTGCCCGGCGGCCACGGTGAGCCGGCACTGTCCCCGCTGACCATGGTGTCGAGGGCGGAGGCGATGCCCGGGGGATAGCGCACCACCGCGGAGGCCCGTTGATCAGCCGAGAACTCGCGGCCCGGGCCGATGAGCGCGTGCACCCACTCGGTGGCCTTCCCCAGACCGATGACCAGCGCCAGGGGAGCCGCCACCACCACGGCCACCCCGGCCACCGCCGTGTCCTGACGCTTGATGTGCACCAGCTCGTGAGCCAGCGCCCCTTCCAATTCCACCAACGTCAGCGAGCGCTCGAGTCCCGAGGTCACCACCAGGGACGCCGAGTCCGGGTCCCGACCCACCGCCATGGCATTGGGCACCGGACTGTCGACCACGCAGACCATGGGCCGGGGAAGCCCCATGGTGGCGCACAGACCATCCACCAGATTGTGCAGCCGCGGGTGTTCCCATTCATCGCTCGGGCTGGCTCCCAGCGAGCTGATGAGGGCGCCCGGTGCGCGATGCCAGAGCCACAGCGCGATGACCGCGGTGGCCAGGACGAAGGCGGCGCCACCGATCAACGGAAGCCCGGCAACGGCCAACACCAGCGCCACGATCACCCCCGCCACCACACCCGGGGCCAGAGAGATCGTCATGGCCCGTCGCCGGTTGGACCGGACCGCAGTCTCCTCGGCCACGCCGGCGCCGATGTCGGTCACCGACGCCACGGGGGTGACGGCCGGGGAACGGGACGCGTCGACGCCAGGGCGGGCCGGATTCCGACCTGACCCACCGGTGCCCGACCGTCCCGCCGCCGAGCCCCTTCCGCTCCCCGAGCGCCCGCTCGACTGCCCTCTCCCCCCTCCGGGATTGGCCGAGGCCCCGCCGCGTCCGCGGTTCCCGTTGGACCGGTTTCCGTCGGGGCGGCCGCCGCCAGCACCAGCCGACGCGCCGCCCCCGCCTCCCCGGCTCCGATTCCGGTTGCGGTTCCGATTGCGATTGGCGGATGGGCTGCCGGAAGGTCGGCCACCGGGCGCCTCCGGCCCGTCGGCGGGAGCCTTGCTCGACGATCCGCCTGGATCGGGACGTTCCGGGGACTCATCCATGGTCCCCGCAGTGTACGGCCGCTCAGGCCCCGTGCCCGACCACCGCCGACCGGTAGATCCCCTCGTACCACTCGGCCAATCGTCCCATCGACTGATGAGAGGCCCGGTCGGCGGCGGCATCGAGCCAATGGCCGCGGCCGTGGTCGAGGTCGGAGCCGGATCCCCCGGTGTCGCCCGGCAGAAGGGCGGTCCGCCCCTCCAGCACCCCGGCCAACACCTGGGCCAACGAGCGGGCATCACCGGGTGGCACCAGGAGGGCACGTCCACCGGCGGCGTCCCGGTAGCCGTCGATATCGCTGGCCACCACCACCGTGCGGGCCGCCATGGCCTCGAGCAGCACGATGCCGAACGACTCGCCCCCGAGGGAGGGGGCGCACAGCACCCGGGCGGCCACCAGGCGACGCACCTTCTCCTCCTCGGGGAGCACGCCGAGCCACTTGACGTCCGGGGACTCGGGGTGGAGGCGGCGCAGGGCGTCGGTCTGCGGCCCGTCGCCGGCGATCCAGAGCACGGGCCGGCTGACCCCTCCCCTGCTGTCCCCGGGCCCGGTGGTCGCATCCAATCCCCCCACGGCCTCGAGGAGGACCCGCAGACCCTTGCGCTCCTCGTGACGGCCGAGGAACAGCACGGCGGGACGATCGGTCGGCCATGGATCGACCCCTTGGAAGCGGTCCGACTCGACCCCGTTGAACCCGATCTCATAGGTGCCGCCCAGCGCATCGAAGGCGGTGGACCGGGCCGCCTCGGACACCGCGCACCGGACCGCGAACCGGCGGGCCAACCGCCGGGTCACCGGGCGCAGCGCCGTGTAGAACGGACTTCCTCCGCTGCGGTGGAACGTGGCCACCAGGGGCGGTAGATCCCGGCCGATCAGCAGGCCGTAGGGAAGGCCCGGCGTGAACGGCTCGTGCACGTGCACCACATCGAACCCGATGGCACGCAGTGTTCGCAGACCACGTCGCACCGATCCGACCGAGAGGGTCACCGGGGCGACGGAGCCGTTGGCCCGCAGCGGAACCGAGTGGCCGGTGACCACCACGTCGACGCCGCCCGGGATGGCGGCCAGGTCGTCAGCCGGGGCGAACACGGTAGTCCGATGACCCCTGGCCTCGAGGGTGCGGGCGAGGCCCAACACCTGGCCCTGGACGCCACCGGGCCGCGACAGGCTGTACGGGCACACGAGGGCGATGCGCTGGGACCCAGGTGTCGACGGGACGGGCGGGGCCAACCGGTCAGTCCGCCGTGGATCGGCGTTCCCGGCGCCGGGTCCACTTGACGCCGTACATGGCGTCGTCGGCCCTGCTCAGCAATTTCGAAGGGTCGGTATCGGGATTGTCCGCAAATACCCCGCCCACCGAGGCCAGCACGGTCAGCGTGCGACCGTCGATCCGATAGTCCCGGGCCAGGGCCGTTGAGATCCGGTCGGCGATGGCGAGCATCTCCTCCTCGCCGTTCTCGATGTCGCAGACCACCACGAACTCGTCCCCCCCGAGACGGGCAACCGTGTCCGTCGGCCGGACGATGGCCTGCAACCGACCCGCCACCGCCACCAGCATGTCGTCCCCCACGTCGTGACCGAGCGCGTCGTTGATCTCCTTGAACTCGTCGAGGTCGAGCAGGTAGACGGCCACCCCGCGATGGACGCCGGGTTCGCCGGCGCCGGCCGTCGTCGACGTCATCCGGGCCAGTCCGTCGATGGCGTCCTGCAGTCGTTCCGCCAACAAGGTCCGGTTGGCCAGCCCGGTCAGCGGGTC
>DASZJN010000147.1:0-4054 GCA_035948045.1 Acidimicrobiales bacterium
CTGGTCGGCTGCCTCGGCCCAGGGATCGAGCTCTTCGAGCGGGAGATCGGGGATGATCGCCCCGGCGACTCCCGACTCGGCCATGGCGCCGGCGATGCGGGCGTGCCCGGCCCGGTAGACGAGGTTGTAGTAGGTCATCACCACGATGGGGATGCCGATGTCGATGCGGCTCAGATCGGCGAGGATCCCCTCGGGCGTGGTCCCCCGGTCCAGGGCCCGCAGGGACGCCTCCTGGATGGTGGGACCGTCGATCATCGGGTCCGAGAAGGGGATCCCCACCTCGATGGCGTCCGCGCCCGCCCCGGCCAGGGCCTCCACCGTCAACAGCCACTGATCGTCCATGCCGCCGGTGACGTACGGCACCAGCAGCTTCGACCCGGCGTGGCGTCGAGCCCTCAACCCAGCCTCGAGACGACCCGGAAGGTAGTCAGCCGGTGGGATGCCCGTGCTGGCGGTGCTCATGCCCGCAGCACGTCGCGGACCTGGGCCACGTCCTTGTCGCCCCGCCCCGACAGGTTGACCAGGACGGTCGAGCCGGTGGGGAGGGCGGCGGTGCCGGCGTTGGCGATCACCCAGGCGATGGCGTGGGCCGATTCGAGGGCGGGGATGATCCCCTCGGCCCGGGCCAACCGCTGGAAGGCCTCGACGACCTGTTTGTCCTCGGCCGACTCGTAGCGGGCGCGGCCGAGCTCGCCCAGATGGGCATGCTCGGGACCGATGCCCGGATAGTCGAGGCCGGCGGAGATGGACCGGGCCTCCAGGATCTGGCCCTCCTCATCCTGCATGAGTGCGCTCCGCATGCCGTGGAGCACCCCGGGGATCCCGGTGGTCATAGCCGCCCCTCCGGCGGCTTCGACGGCGACCAGCGTCGACGCGGTGACGTCGGCGAACCCGGCGAAGATCCCCGCAGCGTTGGACCCACCACCGGCGCACGCCACCACGACGGCGGGATCGTCGCCCTGGAGGAGCTCCCGGCACTGCTCCCGGGCCTCCTCGCCGATGACCCGCTGGAACTCCCTGACCATCCACGGATAGGGATGGGGCCCCATGACCGAGCCGAGGCAGTAGTGGGTGTCGGCCACCGTGGCCACCCAGTCGCGCAGGGCCTCGTTCACGGCGTCCTTGAGGGTGCGGCTCCCGCCCGAGACCGAGCGGACCTCTGCGCCCAGCAGCTCCATGCGGAAGACGTTGAGCTCCTGGCGGTGGGTGTCGACCTCACCCATGTAGACGACGCATTCCATGCCGAAGAGGGCCGCGGCAGTGGCCGTGGCCACCCCGTGCTGGCCGGCTCCTGTCTCGGCGATGAGCCGGCGCTTCCCCATCCGCCGGGCCAGGAGTCCCTGGCCGACGACGTTGTTCAGCTTGTGCGATCCGGTGTGGGCCAGGTCCTCCCGCTTCAGCAGCACCTGCACACCCAGCTCCTCGGACAGGCGCCCGCACACCGTCACCGGAGTCGGGCGCCCGCCGTAGCTCCGGAGGATCCCGTCGAGCTCTGCATGGAACGCCGGGTCCGCCCACGCCGAGCGGAAGGCCGCTTCGAGGTCGATGCACGCCGGCACCAGCGACTCGGGCACGAACCGGCCGCCGAACTGGCCGAACCGCCCGGTCGGGCCGGGGTCGCCCATGATCTCGGCGCTCACGGCTCGTCCTGCCAGTCGAAGAGCTCCGCCCCGCCCACCGAGGGTGCGTCATCCGGCCCCGATCGCCGGCCGAGGTCGACGCCGGCCTCGGATGCGACGGCCCGTGCCGCCGCGTGGGCGGCCCCGATGAACTCGCGCAGCTTGCCGGGGTCCTTGACCCCGGGTGAGGCCTCGACGCCGCTGGCCACGTCCACCCCCCACGGTTGGAGGTGGGAGATGGCTGCGGCCACGTTCTCCGGCGTCAGCCCGCCCGACACGATCAGACGCCGCGGGTCGACGACCCCTTCGGCCAGGCGCCAGTCGAAGAGCTCGCCCGACCCGGGATTGGCCCCGTCGATGAGCAGCAGGTCGGCCCCGTAGCGGTTGAATCGATCGATGTTGCGGTGTCCGGCCGGAAAGGCCTTGATGGTCCATCCCACCCGGCTGCTGATCCATTGGGTGTCCTCGATCGACTCGACCCCGTGCAGTTGCACGGCGCGCAGACCGATCTGGTTGGCGATATCGATGACCCGCTGGGGGGCTTCGTCCCGGAACACGCCCACCGTCACCGTCTCGTGGGGTAGGCGCTTGACGATGTCGGCCACCGCCGCCGGGGCCATCTGACGGGGCGAGGGGGCGAAGACGAAGCCGACGGCCGAGGCTCCCATACCCACGGCCAGCAGGGCGTCGGCCTCGGAGGTGACACCGCAGATCTTCACGAACAGGCCGTCGACCTCTCCGACGGCGTCGTAGGGGGTCATGTCCCATCTCCGAGGAGCCGCGCCACGGCGGACGGCCGGTCCTCCGAACGGACCAGCGCCTCCCCCACCAGTACCCCCTGGTACCCGGCCTCGGCCAGCCGGCGGACATCGCCGTCGTCCACGATGCCGGACTCGGCCACGGCCACCACCCCGGGCGGTATCATGGCGCCGAGCTTCTGCGCCCGTTGGTGGTCCACCTCGAAGGTGTGCAGGTCGCGTTGGTTGACCCCGATGACGTCGGCACCGGCGTCGAGGGCCCGCCGGAGCTCGAGCTCGTCGTGCACCTCGACCAGGGGCGTCAGCCCGCACCGGTGGGAGAGATCGAGGAAGGACGACAACTCTGCGTCGCTGAGCGCGGCCACGATCAGGAGCACGGCGTCGGCCCCCATGACCCGGGCGTCGCACACGTCGAGGGCGCTGACCGTGAAGTCCTTGCGGAGTACGGGGAGCGAACAGGCGGAGCGGGCGGAACGGAGGTCACCGGCGGAGCCGCCGAAGAACTCCGAGTCGGTGAGGACCGACAGGCACGCCGCCCCTCCCTCCTGGTAGTCCAGAGCCATGAGGGCCGGGTCGAGCATGGGGTCGAGGTCTCCCTTGGACGGAGACCGGCGTTTGATCTCGGCGATCACCCCGATCCCGTGCCGGGCTGCGGCCTCTCGAATGGCCGGGGCGAACGGCCGGACCGGGCCGCACCGGCCGGCCTCCTCGACGGTTTCGTCGAGATCGCGGCGGTCCAGGGCAGCTTGTGCACGGTGAGCGGCGACGATCGTCTCGAGGTAGGCCGGCATAGCCACTCGATGCTACCAACGATGATGTTCTGCCCATCCTGATGGTGTGGGGACGGAACATGAGGAATCGCTGGTCCGGAGCCGTTTCATCCGCCGGCGCATTCGGCCGGCTCAGGTCGGGGCCTGGCAGCACCCCGCTCCGCCCGGTAGTCCTTGGAGAAGGTGGGCGACGGTGGACAGCTGGCTCTCCATCAGGGAGATGGCCTCTCCCTCCTGCGCCGGAATGGCGGCCGGGTTGATGGTGATGGAGGCGGCATTCACCGGCCGGGGCGGCGTGTGGTCGCCGTGGACCGGTGCGTTGACCCAGGCGCCGTCGGGCCGCAGGGGCGTTCGGACGGGAACGGCGGTGGTGCGGAAGGTGCCGATGTAGGTGTGGCTGCGCTCGCCCGTGGTCCAGATCAGCTGGGTGCCGGAGGGGTTGAAGTAGAACTCCGGCACCACCTGGTGCAGGTCGGTCAGCCGGCGCGTGGCGTGGGTGCGGAGATCGAGCTCGTAGAGATCGGTGCGGAACTTCGGGTCCAGAACGGTCAGGACGAAGAACGGTCCGACCACCTCATTCTCGAACGGGGGGTCGTAGCCGGCCTGCCGGGCCGCGGTGACGACCGTCTGGTACCACGTGGACGCATCCCGACTCGACATCCAGATCACATCCTTCATGTCCGGCGTGAACACCGCCTGCTCGTCCCAGGCCGGGCTCCCATCGGTGAGGTGGGTGATACGGGGGTGGGCCGGCGACGCCCCACCGCCATAGAGGCGCATGAAGTAGAGCTCCGAATTGAGCCAGCCGATGCCCTTGTCACCGTCCGAGCTCAGCGACGTGTACAGCACACCGCTGCCATCGGGTGCCCACACCTGGGTCTCGTAGGCGTTGTCCCCTCCGGGCGCG
>DASZJN010000148.1:0-3045 GCA_035948045.1 Acidimicrobiales bacterium
CTCATCGTGGAGTCCGCATCCGGCACCCGTGCCGGGTCTGGACGTCGTGACGGACCTCCCGCCCCTGACCAGGCCCGGGCCCGCAACACGCGCCGATCGCCAGGGTCGCGCTCATGCCAAGAGGATGGGCAGGCGCCGGGAGGTCCTGATCACCACGTCCACCTGGGTGCGGAACATCGGCGCGTTGCTCATCCTCTTCGCGGTGTGGCAACTGTGGGGAACCGCCATCACCCAGCACCACAGCCAGGATGCGCTCAAGCAGCAGTTCTCCGCCAGGGTCCATGCCCACGCGGTCACGGCGGGGTTCTCCCTCGTCCCGGCCACAACCCCTTGGCCATCGCCGCCTGACGGCATTCCGATCGCCGTCATCGACATTCCCAAGATCAATGTCAGCCAAGTGGTCGTATCCGGGACCAATGAGAGTGACTTGAGCAAGGGGCCGGGCCACTACAGCGGGACGGCCATGCCCGGGCAGGCGGGGAATATCGCCATCGCCGGGCATCGGACCACCCACGGTGCCCCGTTCAACGGGCTGGCCAACCTGGCGCCGGGCGACCCGATCTACCTGACCGATATCTACGGGCATCGCATGACCTATGTCGTGGCACTGACCCCGTATCCGGTGCAGCCGTCGAACGTGTCCGTGCTCAACTATTTCGGGGACAACCGATTGACCCTGACCACCTGCAATCCCGAGTTCTCCGCCCGCCAGAGACTGGTGGTGGTGGCCGAGTACCAACCTCCGGGAGGGGCCCGTCCGGCGCACCCTGTGGCCCTTACCAACGCCGGCAGGCCGTACCGCGTGACCATCAGCGGTGAAGCCGGTTGGAACACATCGCTGGTCCCCCAGGTGTTCGTTGTGGTCGGGCTGCTGCTGGCCCTGGGGCTGACCAACCGACGGTGGTCGAGGATGCTCGGTAGGGAGTCGCGGTGGTTGGTGCTCGTCCCGATCTGGACTGCGCTGCTCGTGACTCTCTTCCAGTTGTTGACCAACTTCCTTCCGGCCGCCGCCTAGAGGACGAAGAGAGGTGACCGCGGCATGGGGCGTCTGAAGTTGTTCCGGTCGAGTATCGGGGCGATCACGTCGGCTCGGCAGATTTCCCTTGTGGCGACAGGGTTTCTTGTCGGTGGGCTGATTTCGATGGGCTGCGGGAGCAGCCAGGCGGTCAGCCCCCCTCGCACCTCGACCAGTACGACGACGAGCTCGTCCCAGACCCCCGACTATGCCTGGCTCAGCTCGAAGGCGGAGCCCTGGAACCACCGGCTCAACCACGACCAGGGCGTCATCGATGTCGCCAGCAGCCAGACGGGCAAGGTGACGAGCAACGCCTTCTTCGTCCGTCTGGCCGGCGCCTGCCGGCAGATGCTGGACGACGCCGGCAAGGCGCAGGCCATCTCCCACGCCCCGTCGTCCGAGCTCGACGCGGCGTGGCGTGGAATGGTCGCCCAGACCAAGGCGTATGCGTCCAACTGCCTGACCCTGGCCCGGACCCGTGCCGCTTCGGACCTCACCACGTGGAACAACAGCCTGGCCGTCATGAACACGGCCAACGGGACCTTCAACACCGCGGTGGCCGCCGTGCGAAACGGTCAACCCGGGGCGGCCGGTTGACACTCCGTTCGGCCACCGGGCCCTGAGTGTTCGCCGTCACCGAACACGGACGGACGGCCGATCGGAGCCGAAGCAGGCGAGCAGGTCCACGATGTCAGACTGGTCGCGTGACCGGCTGGAGGCTCGACCCGATGCGAGCGCCGCAGGCCGTCGGTCGGATCGCTCTGATCACGGCCCTGACCTTGACCCTGGCCGGCTGTGTCCGTGTCGCCTCCACCACGACGCCATCGACCCCTGCCGGACCGGACCCGGCGGTGCACCTGAGCCCGACGGTCCCGTCATCGACCACCACCACCCAGCCCCCGTTGCCGGTCACCCCGGTGCAGTGGGCGCCCTGCGGCAATCTCCAGTGCGGCTCGGTGACGGCGCCGCTCGACTACGCCGACCCCGCCGGGGCCACCGTGCAGATCGCGGTGGCCCGGGAACCGGCCGCGGTGCCGTCGGAGCGGATCGGCTCCCTGGTCATCAATCCCGGCGGCCCGGGGGGCTCGGGTATCGACGACCTCCCCAACGAGCTGTCGGCGCTCACTGCCGACGTCCGCGACCGGTTCGACATCGTCTCGTTCGATCCGCGCGGTGTCGAGCGCAGTAGCCCGGTGACCTGCACCAGCGGGGGCGGAACCGGGTCATCCGGCCAGCTGATCGACCCGGTGCCCACCACCCCGGCCGCCCAGCTGGCGCTGCTGGGCAACGACCAGGCCTTCGCCAAGCAGTGCGAGCAGGGCAGCGGAAGCCTCCTCGCCCATGTGGGGACGGTCGACACCGCCCGCGACCTCGACCGGATGCGGGCGGCGCTGGGAGACGCCCAGCTCACCTTCATCGGCCACTCCTACGGCACCCTGCTGGGGGCCACCTACGCCGAGCTCTTCCCGACCCACGTGCGGGCCATGGTGCTCGACGGCGCCATCGACCCGGCGCTGAGCACCGACCAGTACGTGATCGACCAGGCCACCAGCTTCGAGGCGGGGCTCCAGTCGTTCTTCGCCTGGTGCGCAGCCACCGGGTGCCCATGGCGACCGACGGGGGACCCGACCACGGCCCTGCTCGACCTCATCCAGAGCAGCCGTACCCAACCGCTGTCGGGTTCGGGCGGGGGGACGGCTGGGCCCGGCGAGTTGTACAACGCCCTCCTCGCCGGCTTGGGCTCGCGCTCGTCCTGGCCGTCGCTGGCCGGCGCTCTGGCCGGCTCCGCGGCCGGCAACGGTTCAGCCGCCACCTCGATGAGCGGCCGGTATCAGACCGGGGGGTCGAGCAACGGGGCGCAGGCCGAACAGGCCATCGACTGCCTCGACCACCCGGTCGACCGGCAGGCGTCCAGCTATCCCGCCCTGGCCGCCCAGGCCGGCAACTCGGCTCCGGTCTTCGGACCCCTGCTGGCCTGGGGACTCCTCGGCTGTGCCACCTGGCCGGCCCTGCCCACCCGGACCCCGGCC
>DASZJN010000149.1:0-3385 GCA_035948045.1 Acidimicrobiales bacterium
GACCGAGTCCCTGGAGACGGCGCTGTCCCTGGCCGAGGGGGTGGCCGAGGTCGTGGTGGTGGACGCGGACGGCACGGAGCAGGAGGCCATCACCTTCAGCCAGCACCTGGCCTGCACCCATTGCGGCCTGAGCTTCGAGGACCCCTCTCCCCGGAACTTCTCGTTCAACTCGCCCTACGGCGCCTGCCCCGTGTGCACCGGCCTGGGCACCCGGTACGAGGTCGATCCCGAGCTGGTGGTGCCGGACCCGACCAAGTCCCTGGCCGAGGGGGCCCTGGCGCCCTGGTCGGGCGCCCGCAGCGAGTACTTCACCCGCATGGTGGCGGCCGCGGCCGAGCTGGGCGGGTTCTCGCTGGACGTCCCCTGGCAGAAGCTGCGCAAGGCAGACCAGAAGCTGGTGCTGTACGGGGCCGGCACCCGGCAGGTCCATCTCAAGTACCGCAACCGCTACGGGCGCCAGCGGTCGTTCCACACCACCTACGAGGGGATCGTCCCCTGGCTGCAGCGCCGCCACACCGAGGCCGAGTCCGACTTCCTGCGGGACAACCTGGAGAGCTTCCTCCGGGAGGTGCCCTGTCCGGCCTGCGGAGGGGCGCGCCTGCGGCCCGAATCGCTGGCGGTCACCGTGGGCGGGTACTCCATCTTCGCCCTGTGCTCGCTGTCCATCGGGAAGGCGGTGGAGGAGGTGGCCTCGCTCGACCTCTCCGATCGGGACCACCTCATCGCCGACCGGGTGTTCCGCGAGGTGCGTGAGCGCATGCAGTTCCTCTTGGACGTCGGCCTCGACTATCTCACCCTGGCCCGATCGGCCACGACTCTGTCCGGGGGGGAGGCCCAGCGCATCCGCCTGGCCAGTCAGATCGGCAGCGGGTTGGTGGGAGTGCTCTACGTGCTGGACGAGCCGTCCATCGGACTGCACCAGCGGGACAACAAACGGCTCATCGGCACCCTCAAACGCCTCCGCGACCTGGGCAACACGGTCATCGTGGTCGAGCACGACGAGGAGACCATCCGGGTGGCCGACCACGTGGTCGACGTCGGCCCGGGTGCCGGGGAGCACGGTGGCCGCATCGTCCATTCCGGCCCGGTCACCGGCGCCGGTGGTCTCGAGTCCAACCCGGACTCGCTCACCGGGCAGTACCTCTCGGGACTCCGGTCGATCCCGGTACCGGCCGTGCGGCGACCCGGCAGCGGGGAGTCCCTGACCGTCCTGGGCGCCCGCGAGCACAACCTGCACGATGTCGATGTCTCCTTCCCATTGGGCCGCCTGGTGGCCGTGACCGGGGTGTCCGGCTCCGGCAAGTCGACGCTGGTCAACGACATCCTGCTGCGCTCGTTGGCCAAGCAGGTGCACCGGGCCAAGACGCTGCCGGGACTGCACCGGACCATCACCGGGGTGGCCAACGTCGACAAGGTGGTCGAGGTGGACCAGGCACCGATCGGCAGGACACCCCGGTCGAACCCGGCGACGTACACGGGCGTGTTCGACCACATCCGCCGGCTGTTCAGCCAGACCCAGGAGGCGAAGGTCCGGGGCTACCTCCCGGGCCGCTTCTCCTTCAACGTGAAGGGTGGCCGTTGCGAGGCGTGCGCGGGCGACGGGACCATCCGCATCGAGATGCACTTCCTCCCCGACATCTACGTGCCTTGCGAGGTCTGTCACGGGGCCCGCTACAACCGCGACACGCTGGAGATCACCTTCAGGGGCAAGACCATCGCCGATGTGCTCGACCTGTCCTGCGAGGAGGCACTGGGCTTCTTCGCCCACCAGCCGCCCATCGCCCGCCACATGCAGACCCTGGTCGACGTGGGCCTCGGCTACATCCGCCTGGGCCAGCCCGCTCCCACGCTGTCCGGGGGGGAGGCCCAGCGGGTCAAGCTGGCGTCGGAGCTCAGCCGGCGGTCGACCGGTCACACCCTCTACGTCCTCGACGAGCCGACCACCGGCCTGCACTTCGACGATGTGCGCAAGCTCCTCGATGTCCTCAGCCGGCTGGTCGACCAGGGCAACACGGTGATCGTCATCGAGCACAACCTGGACGTGGTGAAGAGCGCGGATTGGGTCATCGACCTGGGACCGGAGGGCGGCGACCAGGGCGGAACGATCGTGGCCGAGGGCACGCCAGAGGACGTCGCCGCCGTCCCCGGCAGCTACACCGGCGAGGTGCTGGCTCCGCTCCTCGGCATCACGCGAGGCAAGCAAGTCCTCAAGGCGGCCACCAGACCGCCGGCCAGAGCGGCCGGCAAACGGGGGGGCGGGTCCACGACCAAACCACCGGCCAAGCGGGCAACCAGGTCGGCCAACGGGAAGGCCGCCAAGTCCGCCAACGGGACGACGGGGACCGCCTCCACGCCGGCCTCCAGAGCCAAGCCCGCGGTGGGCGCCGGCCGCCGCTGAGCGCAGACGCGAGGCCGGACCGGACGACGCAAGGCGCCGTCCGTTCAGGTGGTGGCCAACATCCTCTCGAGGGCCACCCGGGCCCACGTCGCCGTTTCCTCGTCGACAGTGATCCGGTTGCGGACATCGCCGTCGACCAGGCCTTCGAGGATCCAGGCCAGATGAGGGGCGTCGATGCGGAACATGGTCGAGCAGGGACAGACCAGGGGGTCGAGTGAGACCACCGTCTTGTCCGGCGTCTCGTCGTCGAGGCGCTTGACCAGATGGATCTCGGTCCCCACCCCGATCACCGAGCCCGAGGGGGCATCCGCCACAGCCCGGATGATGAAGTCGGTGGAGCCCACCTGATCTGCCGCCTCCACGACGTCGTGTGAGCACTCGGGGTGGACCACCACGATGCCCTCGGGGTGTTCGGCCCGGAAGGCCTCGATGTGGGCCGGTCGGAACCGCTGATGGACCGAGCAGTGTCCCTTCCACAGCAGCAGCGTCGCCGACTTGAGGGTCAGGTCATCGAGACCCCCATGTTGGAGCCGGGGGTTCCACACGGCCATGTCCTCGGCGGCGTAGCCGAGCTCGAAGCCGGTGTTCCGGCCGAGGTGCTGATCGGGGAAGAACAACACCTGGTCCCCCCGGGAGCGCCCGTCGCCGTCAGGAGCGAGGGCCCAGGTCAGTACGGCCCTCGCATTGGACGACGTACACACCACCCCGCCGTTGCGGCCGACGAAGGCCTTCAATGCCGCCGATGAGTTCATGTAGGTCACCGGGATGAGGCGGCCGACGTCGGTCACCTCAGCCAGCGTGTCCCACGCCTCTTCCACCGAGTCGATATCGGCCATGTCGGCCATGGAGCATCCGGCGTTGAGGTCGGGGAGGATGACTTGCTGGTGGGGGCCGGTGAGGATGTCGGCCGACTCGGCCATGAAGTGGACACCGCAGAAGACCACGAATTCGGCCTCCGACTGGTCGGCGGCGACGCGGGAGAGCCCG
>DASZJN010000150.1:0-2624 GCA_035948045.1 Acidimicrobiales bacterium
AGGTCGGGAGGCGCGGACAGCGGGCGGCCGGCGAACGCATCGGCCAGATCCCGGAACAGCCACGGGCGGCCCAGGCACCCCCGTCCCACCACCACCCCGTCGCATCCGGTGGCGGCCACCATGGCCAACGCGTCGGCCGCCTCCCACAGATCGCCGTTGCCCAGCACCGGGATGGAGCAGACCAGCTCCTTGAGCTCGGCGATGGCCCGCCAGTCTGCCGACCCCGAGTAGAGCTGCTCAGCGGTCCGTGCATGAAGGGTGACCCCGGCTGCGCCCTCGCCCTCGGCGGTCCGTCCCGCCTCGGCGAAGGTGAGGTGGCTGTCGTCGATACCGATCCGCAGTTTGACGGTCACCGGCACCGACCCGGCCGAGGCCACTGCGGCGGCGACGATCGCCCGGAACAGCGCCGGGTGGGCGGGAAGCGCGGCCCCCCCTCCGTGGCGGGTCACCTTGCCGGCCGGGCAGCCGAAGTTGAGGTCGATGTGGTCGACGCCGACTTCGCCGACCAGGAGATCCACTGCAGCTCCCATCACCCGCGGGTCGACGCCGCACAGCTGCACACTGCGCACCGGCTCGTCGTCACCGAAAGCGGCCATGGCCAGCGTCTTGGCGTTGCCCTCCACCAGAGCGCGGGCGGTGATCATCTCACTGACGGTGAGGCCGGCACCGAAGCTGCGGCACAGGCGTCGGTAGGCGATGTTGGTCACCCCGGCCATCGGAGCCAGCACGACTGGTGGGTCCACCGCGATCGGACCCAATTTGAGAACAGGCATCCCCGCTCTCACCGATCGACCGGGGCCCACAGGTCGGTGACGGCGACATCGATACTGGCCAAAAGGGAGCGAAACAAGGGCAGGGACAGTCCGATCACATTGCCGGGATCGCCGTCCACCCCGTCGATGAACGGTGCCGATCTGCCGTCGAGGGTGAACCCACCGGCCACCCCCAGGGCTTCCCCGGTGGCCAGGTAGGCATCGAGCTCGGAGTCGGTGGTCACCCCGAACCGCACGGTCGTGCCGGCGACGCCTGATGCCCGGCGGCCGCTGGCCTCGTCGATCACGCAGTGTCCGGTGAACAGTGTGCCGCACTGACCCCGCATGGCCTGGAGCCAACCGCGGGCCTGGGCGATCGATGCCGGCTTGCCCAGTGGCGTTTCCTCGAATTCGAGCATCGAATCGCATCCGACAACCACCGCGCTCCCGGCTTGATCGGCCACCGCCAGTGCCTTCGACTCGGCCAGGAGGGTGACCAGCGCAGGGGTGCCGTCGGCTTCGACGCCGTCCTCGATCACCCCACTGACCACCACTTTGGGATCGAAACCGGCATCTCGCAGCAGCCGGAGCCTCGCCGGCGAGCCCGACGCCAGGACCAACGTGCGTTGAGGCATGGAAAGAGCGTAGACAGACGGACGGGGTACTCCGGACCGGCGGGCCTGCTCGGAGTGGGGCGGGCGTGGGCGCCCCAAGATGCGCGATCCTTGTGTATGACCGAAACCGGCATCACCCTGGCGCCCACCCAGGTCGACCCGGAACTCGACGGCGACCACGAGCGGATGTCCCACATCGTGTTGGAGGGATTCGTTCCGGAGGAGGGCGACTACATTCCGGCCGGACCCTCGGTGGTGGAGGGCATGGTCAACGGGACCGCCGTCAAGGCCCTGTGCGGCAAGATCTGGGTGCCGGGTCGCAATCCCAAGCGGTATCCGCTCTGCCCTACCTGCCGGGAGATCGCCGAGTCCCGTGGGTGGAAGGTTCCGGCGGGGTAGCGCGACCGGGCCCGCCTCGGCCCCGGGCCATCCCGGTCAGTCGATCCGGTCCAGTCGGAACGCCTGCAGGCGCATCAGGTGGCCCGAGTCATCGAGTCCCAACGTGATGATCTCGCCGGTAGCTCTGTTGCAGGACGAGCAGGTTCCGATCCAACAGTGCACCAATTGGTCCTCGACGGTGTGGTCCAACGACGGCAGGATCGACTGGCCACATCGGGGGCAGAACCGGACCTCCGCCATGATTCGACGATAGCTCGCAGCAGTCTCCGGGTTGGGTAGGGTAGTCCGGTGGCCGGCAAGAGGCGTGCGATCGCTGGATCTTTGCAACCAAGGTCGGGATCCGGATCGGCACCGCTGAGCCTGTGGGATCATCTGGCGCCAGAAGCTCCCTCACCGATCACCGGCATCCTCAGCCTTTCCCAATTGCGCGCCGCCCGTAAGGTGGCGGCGCGGCGACGGGCGCAGGGGATGCCCGACCGATCGTCGGCGACCGCAGACCAGCCGAGCGCCTGGCTCCTGCTGGCTCCGCCGATGCAGACGCCGCCGAACCACCCCTCGAACCAACCCGCGGGTTAGGGCAGCGTGCCGGTGGTCATGGGAAGCGATTCGTAGCGTCTCACGAAGGGCCCGGGAGCGATCCGACCTTCTGCGGCGTCGACCTCGAAGGCGGGCATCGATTTGAGGAGTTCCTCGAGCACCACCCTTGCCTGAAGACGGGCGGCGGCCGCGCCGATGCAGTGGTGTGGACCGTTGCCGAAGGTCAGCATTCGGGCAAAGCGACGGGTGATGTCGAGTTGGTCAGCGGTCGGACCGAACTCGCGGGGGTCCCGGTTGGCCGACCCGTAGAGCAGATGGATCT
>DASZJN010000151.1:0-2850 GCA_035948045.1 Acidimicrobiales bacterium
AGGGGCCGAATGCCGCCATCGGGCGTGACCACGACACGCTGCCGGATGATGTGACGGCGGTGGTGCTCACCCACATGCGACCCGGGTTGGCCGGCGACGTCACCCGTTCCCTGCTCGAGGTCGAGCTGCTGCCTCCCGACCGGGTCGTCGTGGTGGTCAATGGTGTGGGCGGACTAGACGACCCCAGCCTCGAATCGCGCGTCCGGATGGTGCGACTCGATCGCAACACGGGGCCGGCAGGCGGCTTCCGGGCCGGTCTGATCGAGGCGTTCTCGGATCCGCGGATCCAGTGGGCGTACCTGTGCGAGGACGACGTCGGCCTGTTCTCCCTGCCGTCCCCGCGGCTGGCCGACGTGATGGCACGCATCGCGGCCCAGGGGCCAACCCGTCGGCCCCTGGGGGCGGTGGCGGCCTATGGCCGGTCCTTCGTGGGTCGGGGCGCCCATACCGTCAACGTCGTGCCTCCACCAGGATCGCCCCTGGACCTCACCCCGGTGGATGTGGCCTGTTGGGGTGCCACCGTCGTGTCGCGGGAGGTGTTCGATGCCGGTGTGTTGCCCGACCCGGAGTGGTTCTTCGGACTCGAGGACGTCGACTTCTTCTGCCGCATCCGGGAGGCGGGGTTCGAGGTCCTGATGGACGACATGGCCGCCCGCCAGGTGGCCTCCCAACAGACGTCAGCGGGTCGGGAGGCGGCCCATCGTGATCGGCGACCGACCGATGCAGCCGAGGCGTGGCGCGCCTACTACCACGCCCGGAACTCGTTTGCCGTGGCCCGCCGGCACGGAAGACCGAACTGGCTGGCGTGGAACCTGGTGTATTCGGCCCGGCACCTCCAGAAGGCCCGGGGCCGCACGGAGCGGCTGGCCATTGTCCGTGGCTTCTGGGACGGGTTGTGGGGACGGATGGGGGAGAACCCCCGCTACGGCCGCCGGGTCGGGGAGTTCGACCCCGGGCCTGAGGCGGCGCCCCCCGCCGCCAGATAGGCGAAGTTCGGCCACTGGGCCAGGTCGAGATGACCCAGGCGCTCGGCCAGGTCGGCAACGTCGGCGGCGTACAGTCTGACCAGCTGGTCCCGGACCTGGGCGCTCAGTTCAGAGCCCGAGTTGGCCGGGGCCGGCTCCGGGCGCGTCACGGGCTGCGGTCGGGATCCGCTCAGACCCAGGTGCCGGAGGGTCGCCTCCAGCTGGCCTTCGGGATCGGCCACGCACCGCTCGTACTGGAGGACCAGAATTTGCGCGGCGTCGAACTCCTCCAGCCATCCGGCCAGGGACCGGTCGTAGAATCCGAGTTGCACGGCATCGGCGATGGCGGCTCCGTCGACGGGCAGGCCGGCCCGCCGTTGGTGGGCCAGGCCGGAGCGGAAGCGCTCGACCGGGTCCCTGAGCAGGAGCAAGAGCCGCGCATCGGGCGCCACTCGCTTGAGGAGCCGCGGCACCCACGGGTAGCCGAAGTAGTCCGGCGTCCACTCGCCGGTCAACGCGCCGGTCGGACGAGGAAACCAACCGTGGTACTGCTCGATGTCGGCGGGAAGCATGGGTTGGGCACCGAAGCGGTCGAGGAAGTGCCGCTCCTTGTGGACCCCGGGGTGGGAGGAGATACCAGGGTGGGCCTGCATGAGCCTGTACCACCAGGTGGTTCCCGCCTTCTGCACCCCGATGCCCACGAAGTCCGGCGGACCGACCTGCTCACCCGGGCCGGGCTCCGGAGGGGTGAAGTCGAAACCCACCTCCCACGGGGCGTAGCGCCCCGGTCGGTGCAGGATCTGCCGACGCACCCCCGGCGGCAGCCGGACGAATTCGGCCCGGGCCCGCTCTCGCATGGTCATGGCGTCCTCGGCATGGGCACGCCGCAGGTTGGCACACGAGGGCGGGCACCACAACCATCGTCGACCGGTCCCATCGGTCCGGACAAATGCTGGCGCCGGGTCATCTTGACACCGGGGACGGTACCGCCGATGATCTCGCCATGGTCGAGCCAGGGGGCGGCGGGGGAGCGCGCCGCCGCCGGGCGGGCCCGCCCTCGGACAGGTCGGGGGCCTGATCCGATGTGCGGCATCGCCGGGCTCTTCGACCCCGGGCGGGTGACCGGAGCCGAAGCGCTCGACCGCCAGGTGGCTCGGATGACGGCCACACTGACCCATCGGGGGCCCGATGCCAGCGGGCTGTGGTCCGACCCTGATCGAGGCGTGAGCCTCGGGCACCGGCGGCTGTCGGTGGTCGGGCTGGGCCCGGCGGGCGCCCAGCCGATGGTGTCAACCGATGGGAGGTGGGTGGCCAACTACAACGGCGAGATCTACAACCACGCTGCCGTGCGCCGCCGGCTCCAGGGCGAGGGTCTGGCTTTCCATGGCGGGTCCGACACCGAGGTGCTGGTCGGCGCGGTGGCGCAGTGGGGCCTCGAAGCGGCGCTCGAAGCATGTGAGGGTATGTTCGCCCTGGCGTTTTGGGACCGGCATCGCCATGAGCTCCACCTGATCCGGGACCGTTTCGGGGAGAAACCCCTGTATTACGGCTGGGTGGGGGAGCGTCTGGCCTTTGCCTCGGAGTTGAAGGCCCTGTGCACCCTTCCGGGTTTCAGCCCGGACATCGACCGCGACGCGGTGGCCATGTACCTCCGGCACAACTGCGTGCCCGCCCCGCACACGATCTACCGGCACGTTGCCAAGCTGCCGGCGGGGAACATGGTCACCCTGGGAGCCGACTCTCGACCGGGCCTTCTTCCCTCGACCCGGGCGTTCTGGTCGGCACGACAGGCGGTCGAGAACGCCCGACAGCGACCCCTTGACGGCCCACCGGAGGTCCTCGCCGATCGTCTCGAGGCGGTCCTGTCCGACTCGGTCGCCGCCCG
>DASZJN010000152.1:0-6700 GCA_035948045.1 Acidimicrobiales bacterium
ACAGGCGCACCGGGGTGGTGTTGTCGCGGACCAGGAGCTGGACCCGGCGCAGCGCGGCCAAAAAGGTCTCCTTGCCCAGGTGGAGGCGGTTGGGGTAGTGGTCGGGGATGAGCTGGTTGTAGTCGGGGTAGCGACCCTCCAACAGCCTGGTGCTGATCTGGACGTTCCCCTGCCAAAAGGTGATCTCGTTCTCGCTGGCGGCCACGCCGACCCGAGATGGGCCGTCGGATCCTTCGCCCGTCGGGCCGGACGGGAGACGTTGGAGTTCGGCCAGGGCGCGGGCGGGGACCAGGAGGTCCTCGACGCCGGGGAGCGCGGGCACGCCGGCGAGGTCACGCAGCGCCATGCGGTACGAGTCGGTGGCCACCATGCGGATCGAGCCCTCGACGGAGGACAACAGGACCCCGGTGAGCAGGGGGCGGGCGTCGTCGTGCGAGGCGGCGCGCACCACCTGTCGGACCCCTTCGGCCAGGGCTGCCTCGGGCAGATGGGCGATGGCCTCGCCGGTCCGCCCGACGGCGGGGAACTCGACCACCGGGAAGGTCCGGAGCTTGAAGTTCGAGCGGGCGGCCGAGATGGTGATGTGGTCGTCTTGATGGGCGAAGGTCACGGCGCCGGGTTCGAGCCGGCGCACGATGTCGGTCGAGAGGCGCGAGGGAATGACACACGTGCCGTCGTCGATGCCGATGACTTCTTCGGTCACCTGGATCGTCAGGTCCAGGTCGGTGCCGGTGACCGAGAGCGTGTTGCCGAGGCAGGACAACAAAATTCCGGACAGCACCGGAGATGATGTGGTTCGTGCTCCGACGGCTCGGCCCGCGGTAGCCAACATCTCGACGAGAGCGTCTCGTTCGGATCGGAACTTCACCGGAACGTGTCCTTTCGGGTGTGTCCCCAACCACAGCAAAGTGAGGAGGAGAGAGGTTTGGGTAGTAGGGGTAATAAGGGCTGTGGATTGTGTATGGAGGACCCTTGTTCCTGGTGGCGTCGGGAGAAGTTGTCCCCACGGTGGTGTGGGTGGTTCCGGGCCCAGCGCGCGGAACGGCCAGCCGGCTTCAGGGGCTGGGGATGAAGGGTCACGCTATCCCCAAGCCGACGGCCCGCGTCCACAGCCCGACGAACGCCGCCCACATGATCCCCCCACCCGCCGCGCGCCACCTCAGGTGCCGGCCCGGACCTGTTGGGTGAGCTCGGTGACCTGCTCGTAGATCTGGCGGCGTTGCTGCATCTGCCCGGTGATCTTGTCGACGGCGTGGATCACCGTGGTGTGGTCGCGGTTGCCGAACACCCGGGCGATGGCCGGATAGCTGTAGTCGGTCAGGTTCCGGACCAGGTACATGGCGACCTGGCGGGCGGTGACCAGGGGCCGGGTCCGGCTGGGCCCGCAGATGGCCTCGACGGTGAAGCCGTAACTGCTGGCGGTGGCGTCGAGGATCATCTGGGGGGTGATCCGGCGCGGCTCGCCGGCCAGGACGATGTCGGAGAGCACCCGCTCGGCCTGGGCCCGCGAGATGACCTCCTTGTTGAGCTTGGCGAAGGCGCTGACCCTGGTCAGGGCCCCTTCGAGCTCCCGGATGTTGTTCTTCACGTGGGTGGCGATGAATTCGAGGACGTCGTCGGGGACCTCGTGGTGCTCACTCTCGGACTTGGAGCGCAAGATGGCCAGGCGCGTCTCGAGGTCGGGCGGGTCGATCTCGGTGATCAGGCCCGAGAGGAAGCGGCTCCGCAGCCGGTCCTCGAGGGTCTCGATCGACTTGGGCGGCCGGTCCGAGGTGAGGACGATCTGCTTGGAGGCGCCCTTGAGGTCGTTGTAGGTGTGGAAGAACTCCTCCTGGAGCCCCTCTTTGTTCTCCATGAACTGGACGTCGTCGATCAGGAGGACGTCGCATTCGCGGTAGCGCCGCTTGAAGGCCAGGGTGGTCGAGGTCCGCAGCGAATCGACGAAGTCGTTCATGAACGTCTCGGTGGTGACGTAGAGCACATGGCGGCGCGGGAAGTTCTCCGAGACGTAATTCCCGATGGCGTGGAGCAGATGGGTCTTGCCCAGCCCACTGTCCCCGTAGATGAAGAGCGGGTTGTAGGAGCGACCCGGGGTCTCGGCCACCGCCTGGGCCGCCGCGTGAGCCAGGCGGTTGGAGGAGGCGGCCACGAAGGTGTCGAACACGAACTTCGGATCGAGCACCACCGCGGCGGATTCGCGGCCCGGGGTGGCCATGGACACCGTGCCCGGGGCCCGCTCGACCACGGGGGGCGGGTCGGGGACGCCCAGGAGCTCCTCCTCGGGCTCGTCGGGTTCTTGGACCTCGAGCCGGCCCCGCACGGCGGTGCCTACCTCATTGGCCAAGGTGTCCTCGATCATCGGGAGGTAGCGGGTCTCGACCCGCTCGCGGATCAGGCCGTTCGGCACCGAGAGCAGGAACACCCCATCGGCGAAGGACACCGGCTCGATCCCCGAGAGCCAGAGCTGCCAAGTCGTCTCCGACACCTGCTCGCGGAGCGATTCGCTGCACCGTGTCCATAGGTCTCCGGGTTGCGTCACGTGGTCGTCCGATCGCCCTTCATCCGTCCGCGGGGTCCTGGGCAAGGTCTGAACGTCCCTCGGTGCGGTAATTGGCTGAAGCTACACCGTGACACGCGGTCCGACTAGTGGGGATCGGTGGTTCGCGCCTAACATGTGCTCCACCCCACTGCCGCTGCCCGCGGGCGGCACCCCAGGTGGCCGTACGAACTCTGCTGCGCCTGGCATGTCATGCTCCCAGGCGGGGCGAAAGGCTGAGGAATGAAGCGCACCTACCAACCAAACACCCGCAAGCGGGCCAAGACCCACGGCTTCCGCAAGCGTATGTCGACCCGAGCCGGCCGCTCCATCTTGAAGTCACGGCGCCTCAAGGGCCGCCATCGCCTCACCGTCTGAGCCCCTGGTGCCTGCTCGCACGCTCGGACGGATTCAGACTCGCGCTGCCTTTGGCCAACTGCAGCGGTCGCGGGCTCGCGCCCGCTGTGGTCCCGTCCGGGCCACCTTCGTGCCCGCCGACCCGGGGCTCCCGGGTGTCTTTCCCCAGGTGGGGTACACAATTGGGAAGCGCTGTGGCAATGCCGTGGTCCGCAACACCCTCCGCCGCCGCGCCCGCGAGTCCGCCCGGGCCGCCGCCCCGGACCTGCCCCGGGGCACCTACCTCCTCCGTTTCGACCCCACCGCGGCCGGGTGCGAGCCGGCCGAGCTGTCGCGCTGTGTGGGCCGGGCCCTGCGGGGTGCCGCCGGTGAGTGACCCCCGCCCCCCGATGAGCCGGGCGTCACGGGTGGCGGTCCGGGCGCTCCAGGCGTATCAAGGAGCGGCCTCGGGCCGGGTCTCACCCTGCCGCTTCTACCCCAGCTGCTCCACGTATGCCGCCGAGGCCTTCGCCGAGCACGGGTTCTGGCGCGGCCTGTCCCTCACGGCGAGGCGCCTGCTGCGCTGCCGCCCCTTCGGGCCCCACGGGGTTGATCTGGTGCCGCTGCCTGTCCACGTCCACGGGCCGCGCCGACAGGCGGGGACACGGTCATGACCAGCCTGGTGTCGCCCCTGTTGGGTGAAAACTCCCTGTTCGCGGACATCGGGAAGATCTTCCACCCGCTCTTCGAGTTCTTCGGCCTGATCCTCTCGGGGATCTATTCGGTCACGGGCAACTACGGCCTCTCCATCATCGGGTTGACCGTGCTCATCATGCTGGCGCTGACCCCGGTGACGGTCAAGAGCACCAAGTCGATGATCGCCATGCAACGGCTGCAGCCGGAGATGAAGAAGCTGCAGACCAAGTACAAGGGCCCGGAGAACCGGGAACTGCTCAACCAGGAAATGATGAAGCTGTACAAGGAGAACGGGACCAGCCCGTTCGGCGCCTGCCTGCCGTCCTTGTTGCAGATGCCCTTCCTGATCGTCCTGTATTCACTGATTCGCGGGCTGTCCAATACGGTGAAGAACGGCGCGACGTACGTAAATGGCATGGGGCATACGGTCGTCTGTCACACCACCAGCATCTACGGATGTGCGGCGCCGCGATATATCCCGACAACTGGCAAGATGTACAGCAATCTGGTCCTCAATCACGGCCAAATGCACTGGTGGTTTGGCATGGACCTTTCGTCCACGCCGTTCACCACGCATACGTTCCCCGGGAGCGCCAGCCAAGCCGTTCTGATGATCCCCTATTTGGTATTAATCGGGGCAGCCATTTTCCTCCAGTACTACCAAATGAAGCAGATGAACAGCCGGAATCCTGGGGCGGCGCAGGCCAATCCACAGATGCAAACGATGCAGAAGTTTTTCCCCATTATTTTCGGTGTCATTTACCTTCGGGTGCCGGCTGGAGCGACCCTTTACATGGTGTTCTCCTCGGCCATGCGGATCGGGACACAGGAGGTCATGTTCCGGACCGGCATGGTGGCACCCGTCGGGGCCGAACGCGAGATCGGGGGCGGCGCCAAGGGTGCCAAGGGCACCCAGGAGGCCCTGCCCGAGGAGACCGGCCCCAAGCCGGCGGGCAAGGGGGGGGCCAAGCCGACCGGCAAGAGCACCACCGCGCCCAAGAACCCCGGCGGGACCAACGGGACCAACGGCAACGGCCGGCGCCCCACCACGGGCAAGCGCCCGGCCTCGGGCAAGGGTTCGTCCGGCAGCCGAGCCAACACCAACGGCCGCGCCGGCGGCAATGGATCGGCCGACGATGCGAAGACGCCGGCGCCCAAGCCGCACCCGCGCTCTCGCTCTAAGAAGGAAAGAAAGGCGCGATAGAGCGTGGAGTGGGTAGAGGTCGCAGCAAAGACAGTCGAAGAAGCCACCGAGTCGGCCCTGGACCAGTTGGGTGTGGCCGTGGGCGACGCCGAGGTCATCGTCCTGGCGGAGCCCAAGGCGGGCCTCTTCGGGCGTACCCGCGGCGAGGCCCGGGTGCGAGCCCGGGTGCGTCCGGTCGGCCCGCGGCCCAAGCGGGAGCGCCGCCCCCGCGACCGTGACCGCGGGGGGAGCCGCAACCAGGGCTCGGGCAACGCGCAACGCCAGGGTGCACCGAAGCCCGACGGAAGGGCGACGGCCGACGGGGAGGTTTCGAGCCCGGGCGGCGGGTCGGGCGAGCGGACAGGGACCGGCACCAGCCGATCGGCGCGCCGACGTCGGAACCGCAGCCAAGCCGCCGCCGGGGGCTCTGGACCGGCTCTGGCGGAGAACGGTCAGAGTCCGTCGACCACCTCGTCGCGGTCGGCGGAGAAGAACCAGCAGCGCAGTACCGAACCGAAGGAGACGGTTGCCATGGCCGAAGGAATGACCCTCGAAGAGCAGGGCGAGGTGGGCCGGGCCTTTTTGGCTGGCCTCCTGAGCGAGTACGGCATGCAGGCCACCGTGGAGACCCGTCTGATCGACGAGGAGACGGTCGAGATCGCCGCCCGGGGCGATGAGCTCGGGTTGCTGGTGGGCCCCCGTGGCTCGACCCTGAGCGCCCTCCAGGACATCACCCGGGCCGTGGTCCAGCGCCAGTGCCCGTCGCGCACCGATCGGATCCTGGTGGACGTGGCCGGGTACCGGGAGAAGCGCTCGGCCGCCCTCAAGCGGTTCAGCACCCAGATCGCCGAGGAGGTCATCGCCTCGGGCCAGGAGAAGGCCCTCGAGTCCATGAGTCCGGCCGACCGCAAGGCCGTGCACGATGCGGTCAACGAGATCGACGGGGTGGCCACCCGCTCCGAGGGCGAGGATCCCAACCGCTACATCGTCATCGCCCCCACGGGCTGACCCAGGCTCGGTGCCCGACACCGACCAGGCGGTCCCCTCCCCCGCTGCGCTGGGCGACGTCCTCCTCGACGCTCGCCGCGCCGGCTTCTTGGGCCCGGGGCCGATCGAGCCCCACCTCGAGCACGCCGCCGGATTCGTCGATCTGGCCCGCCGTCAAGCAGTGCGGTCGGGAGCCGGGGCGCCCCTCATCCTCGACCTGGGCTCGGGCGGCGGGCTGCCCGGGCTGGTGATCGCCATGCGCTGGCCCGCCACCACCCTGGTGCTCCTGGACGCCAACGAGCGCCGGGCAGAGTTCCTCCAGCGAGCGGTGCGGCGCTGTGGCCTCGGGGAACGGGTCACCGTGGTCCATCAACGAGCCGAAGTGGGCGGGCGCGATCCGGAGTACCGGGGAACGTTCGACGGGGTGGTGGTGCGGTCCTTCGGTGCCCCGGCCGTGGTCGCCGAGTGCGGCGCGCCGTTCCTGCGCCAGGGAGGATGGCTGATCGTCTCGGAGCCCCCAGGAGCCTCCGACGAGAACGGCCACCGGGACCGCTGGCCCGCCGACGGGGTGGCCCAGGTGGGCCTGGAACCGGGGGAGTTCGTCAGAGAGGGCTTCGGTTACCAGGTGCTCCACCAGCGGGAGGCCTGCCCTGAGCGGTTTCCCCGACGAAACGGAGTTCCTGCAAAGCAACCCCTGTTCTGACCAACCTGGTCTGTTCCACGTGGAACGTCGCTACGACGACAACCCCTGCTCTGAGCAACCGGGCTGTTCCACGTGGAACATCGCCGGGAAGAACAGGCTCGGTGTCCCGGCAATGAGCGAAGTGCCCTGTCCGCACCGGGCGGTCTCTCAGGGCTCGCGTGACGGGTGGAGGGTCAGCCGGCAGAGTCGGTCACCGACCGGGAGGCGAGCGAGTGGTCTCGGGGGCTCATTTTGTCTGAAGCCAATGGTCCAGGGGAAG
>DASZJN010000153.1:0-2288 GCA_035948045.1 Acidimicrobiales bacterium
CTCGACCTGCCCTACGAAGAGGACAGTCGGGCCGAAGTGGACATGAACGTGGTGATGACCTCGTCAGGCCGGTTCATCGAGGTACAGGGGACGGCCGAGGGGATGCCGTTCACCAAGGGCGAGCTGGACGAGATGTTGAGCCTGGCCGAGCACGGGATCGCCCACCTTCTCGATCTGCAGACGGAGACCCTGTCAGCACCCCCACCGCCCCGCTGATCGTGGCGGAACTCGAGCTGGTACTGGCCAGTGCGAATCCCGACAAGGCCGCGGAGATCAGGGCGATCCTCGAGCTCGTCCCCGGGGTGGTGTTGCATCCTCGGCCTGCTTCGGTCCCGGCGGTGGAGGAGACCGGAGACACGCTGTTGGACAATGCCCGATTGAAGGCGTTCTCGCTGGTCGAGGCGACCGGCATGGCCGCAGTGGCCGACGACACTGGACTCGAGGTCGAAGCGCTGGGGGGAGCCCCCGGCGTCTACTCGGCCCGCTACTCCGGCGAGCATGCAACCTACGCCGACAACGTGGCCAAGCTGCTCGAGGAGCTCGTCAAGGCCGGGGCCGAGTCACCGGAGCGGCGGACAGCGAGGTTCCGTTGCGTCGCCTTCGTCGGATTCCCGGACGGCACCGAGGTGTGGGCCGACGGTGAGGTGGCGGGCACCATTGCCACCCGGGCACTCGGCGAATCCGGGTTCGGCTACGACCCCGTGTTCGCACCCGAGGGTCACGGCGGTCGCACGTTCGCCCAGATGAACCCCGAAGAGAAGCACGAGATCTCTCATCGTGGCCGGGCATTCAGGGCCCTGGCCGAGCGTCTCGAAGCCGGTGGCCGCTCCACCTGAACCGGTGGACCAGCGGCTAGCGTCGCGGCCAGCTGAGCATGGAGGCCTTCGGGTGAGTGATGCATCGCAAGGTCCGGGATGGTGGCTCGCCTCCGATGGAAGGTGGTACTCCCCGGACCAGGCTCCTGGTTTGGCGCCGCCATCTCCGGGTACCGGCGCACCTCCGGCCACACCTCTGTACGGGCCACCTCCCACTCCGGTGGGGTACGGAACCCCGATCGACCCGCCGGGCTATGGACCTCCACCCGGACCCCCGGCCTATGGACCTCCACCCGGACCCCCGGCCTATGGACCCCCGCCCGGGCCGCCGGGCTACGCCCCGGCGTTCAGCCCGGGCTATGGCTACCCGCAAGCGCTTCCGCCCTACGGATATGCACCGGTGGGCGGGACCAACGGCCTGGCCATCGCCTCGCTGGTGTGCAGCCTGTTCTTCTGGGTCTGGGGGGTAGGCGCCATCCTGGCCATCATCTTCGGGTTCATCGCCCGCTCCCAGATCAGGCGGTCCGGGGACACGCAACCGGGTGGGGGCCTTGCCCTGGCCGGCATCATCATCGGCTTTGCCGGAATCGTCATCGGGATCGGCCTGATCATTGCCCTCGTCGTCGCCGTCCCCAACTGCAACCAGCCGTACTCGTGCACGTCCACGGGCTGAACAAGCGGAACTGAGCGGCCGGATCGTCGGCCCGCCGGGCGCCGTCAGGGGCCTGGCATCCGATCGGCGAGTTCGTGGCGCCCCACCCAACCGCCGGTTCCCAGCTCAGCCCGCCCGGTCGTCTCCCGGACCATCGGAGTCAGCTGTTACCGCCCACGGATCGCTCTCGACCGGAGGGGGCATCATGGCCAGTTCGGCGAGGCTGCTCACCCTCGCGTTGCTGCCCACCGCCGGACCGGGAGGCGGCGGGAGGGATGTGACCTGCTGCGCTGCGGTTTCTGTCGAGCTCGGCTGGGGCGGATCCTGATGGCCCGGATCGGCCATCCCGGGCGTGGGTTGCAAGGCAATGAGACCGGCGGTGTGCAGGTCGCGAAGCGTGCGAAGACCCACGATCCGGTCACCGCCGATCTCGTCGAGGACCTTCCTGACCGATCCCCCCAGGTTGCCGACCGCGGTCAGGACATGCCACTGGTCGTTGCGAATCTGGACGTCGTGCCCGGGTGGAGCGGGGGACAGGGTCACCTCCGCCTCGAGCGGTACCACCGTGAGGATCCCGCGCCACTCCTCGACCTGGGGGTGGACCTCGTTGAGCACGGCCGCCACCGGAACCCTCGGATGCCCACTCGAGGAGGCCGATCCGACCGTGAAGTAGAACCAGCCCTCCGTCAGGCAGGCCAGTTCGAAGATGGCCTGGCCCATGGTTGCGGCTGCGCCGACCCGGGCATCGGACAGTTCGCCGTCTGCCAGCCACAGTCGGCCGTCCACCAGCCCGCCGATCACCCGCAGCTCACCGGTCTGTG
>DASZJN010000154.1:0-8828 GCA_035948045.1 Acidimicrobiales bacterium
ACGACCTCCAGCTGCTGTCCCGGGGCCGATTCACGCTGGGCCTGGGCTCGCAGATCCGGGCCCAGGTGGAGAAGCGCTACGGAGCCTCCTTCGACCGGCCCATCGCCCGCATGCGGGCCTTGGTCGGGGCGCTGCGGGCCATCTTCGCCACCTGGGAGATCGGGGCGCCGCTCGACTTCACGAGCGAGTTCACCTCGCACACCCTGATGCCGCCGATGTTCAACCCCGGGCCCCATCCCTTCGGCATGCCTCCCATCGCCCTCGGCGGCCTCGGGCCACAGATGATCCGCCTGGCCGCCGAGGTGGCCGACGGCCTGCTGGTCATGCCGTTCAACACCGCCGAGCACTTCCGCCAGCGCACGCTGCCCGCCATCGACGAGGGGTTGGCCCGGGCGGGAAGGCACCGCTCCGACCTCACCGTGACGGGCGAGGTCATCGTGTGCTGCGGGCGGGACGACGAGGAGATGGAGACGGCCCGGGCTGCCGGCCGGTGGCTGCTCGCCTTCTATGCATCGACGCCGGCCTACCGCCCCGTCCTCGAAGTCGAGGGGTGGGAACAGCTGCAACCCGAGCTCAATATGCTCTCCAAGACAGGTCGTTGGGAGGAGATGCCACAGATGATCGATGACTCCATGCTCGAGGCCCTGGCCGCGGTGGGGACCCCCCGGGAGGTGGCGGCCGGCATCGTCGACCGCTTCGGAGCCCAGGTCGACCGGGTCGGCTTCTACACCCCGTACCAGATGGCCGACGACACCCTGGGCGAGCTGGTCGACGCCTTGGGCCGCGCCCCGGGGAGGGTTCCCTCATGACCGGGCCCCCGGCTGCCACCTACGACGAGTTCTCCTTGTTCGCCGACAATGCCAGCGAGGTCGGCCTCCCGTGGAATGGCGCGCCCACGGTGCGCCGCCAGTCGGTGGAAGTGGCCCCCGGCCGCTCGGTCAGTGCCCTCGTGTGGGGGTCGGAGGCGCCTGAGATGGTGTTCCTGCACGGGGGCGGCCAGAACGCCCATACCTGGGACACGGTGGCGCTGGCGCTCGACCGCCCCCTGGTGGCGGTGGACCTTCCCGGGCACGGCCACTCGGACTGGCCCGGCGACGCCCAGGTGCTCGACCCGTGGGCCATGGCGGAGGACGTGGCCGTGGCCATCGGGCGTCTGGCCCCCGACGCCAGGGCTGTGGTGGGGATGTCGCTGGGCGGCGCCACCGCCATCGCCCTCGCCGGCGCCCACCCCGAGGTGGTCCCCACCTTGGCCCTCGTCGACATCACCCCGGGTGTCACCCGCGAGAAGAGCTCGGACATCGCCGCCTTCCTGGCCGGGCCGGAGACCTTCGCCTCCTTCGACGAGATCCTCGAGCGGACCATCCAGTTCAATCCGACCCGCTCGGAGTCCTCGTTGCGGCGCGGGGTGCTCCACAATGCGGTGCAGCGGGACGACGGGACCTGGACCTGGCGTCACCAGTTGGGCCGTCCGGCCGGCTCCTCCGGCATGCACGTGGGATCGGTGGACTTCAGCGCCCTGTGGGACGTCCTCGAGGGCATCGACGGCGCCGTGCTGCTGGTGCGGGGGGCCCTGTCGCCGGTGGTGGACGACGCCGACGAGGCCGAGTTCCGCCGGCGCCGACCGGCCGACAGGGTGGTGACGGTCGAGGGGGCGGGCCACAGCATCCAGGGTGATCGACCCCTCGAGCTGGCCCGCATCCTCGACGGCTTCCTCGCCGGCCCCTGACCGGCCTCGCCACGTCGAAGACCCGGGGCCCCTCCGGCCCCGGGTCCTGACGATCAGGCTGCGGACAACTGCGGGTCGGCGGCCACCGGCTGGTGGCCGGCCCCGTCCACCAGGGCGGCCTCCAGCACCTCGCTGATCTCGGAGGCGAGGTGGAAGGTCATCTCCTCGCGCACCGCCTCGGGGACGTCCTCGAGGTCCGGCCCGTTGCGGACGGGCAGCACCACCGAGGTCAATCCGGCCCGGTGGGCGGCCAGGACCTTCTGGCGCACCCCGCCGATGGGGAGCACCCGACCCTGCAGGGTGACCTCACCGGTCATCCCCAGTACCGAACGGACCGGGACGCCACGGAGCAGGCTCACCAGCGCGGTGGTCATGGTGACCCCGGCCGACGGACCGTCCTTCGGGATGGCCCCGGCGGGGACGTGCACATGGAAGCGCTTCCCGGTGAAGGCGGCGGGGTCGATGCCCAGCTCCTCGCTGTGCGAGCGGACGTAGGACAGGGCGATCTCCGCCGACTCCTTCATCACGTCGCCCAGCTGACCGGTGAGGGTCAGCCCCTCCGGTCCGTCCATCACCGACGCCTCCACGTAGAGGACGTCGCCACCCGCCCCGGTGACGGCCAGGCCGGTGGCCACGCCGGGCACCGCGGTGCGGTCGGCGGCCTCGAAGAAGAACCGCGGTCGACCGAGCCAGCCACGGACATCGTCGCCGTCCACGGTCAACGGGGTCTCCGTCTCGTGCGATGCGACCCCGGCGGCCACCTTGCGCAGCAGTCGGCCGAGCTCGCGCTCGAGCGAGCGCACCCCGGCCTCCCGGGTGTAGTCGCCCACCACCTTGCGTAGGGCGTCGTCGGTGATGGTCACCTCGTCGCCGGTCAGGGCGGCGCGAGCCAGCTGGCGCCCGACCAGATGGTTGCGGGCGATGGCCACCTTCTCTTCTTCCGTGTAGCCGTCGAGCCGGATGACCTCCATCCGGTCGAGCAGCGGCCCGGGGATGGTGTCGACCATGTTGGCCGTGGCGATGAACAACACCTTGGACAGGTCGAGCTCGACCTCCAGGTAGTGGTCGCGGAAGGTGTGGTTCTGCGCCGGGTCGAGGACCTCGAGCAGCGCCGAGGACGGGTCGCCCCGATAGTCGGCCCCGAGCTTGTCGACCTCGTCGAGCACGATGACCGGGTTCATGGTTCCGGCCTCGCGCAGGGCCCGGACCAGACGGCCCGGTTGGGCGCCCACATACGTGCGCCGGTGGCCCCGGATCTCCGCCTCGTCGCGGACACCGCCCAACGCCACCCGGACGAACGACCGCCCCAGCGCACGGGCAACCGATTCGCCGAGGGAGGTCTTCCCAACCCCGGGCGGGCCCACCAGGGCCAGGATGGCGCCCGCGCCGCGGCCGGACACCGGGGCCAGGCCCCGTTCCGACTGCAGCTTGCGCACCGCCAGGTGCTCGAGGATGCGGTCCTTGACGTCGTCGAGACCGTCGTGGTCCTCGTCGAGGATGCGCGACGCCTCCTTCACATCGAGGCGGTCCTCGGACTCCTCGCCCCACGGCAGCTCGAAGACGGTGTCGAGCCAGGTGCGGATCCACCCGTGCTCGGGGTTCTGCTCGCTCATGCGCTCGAGCTTGTCGATCTCGCGCTCGACCGCCTTGTGGGCCGCCTCCGGCAGATCGCGCCCGGCCAGCTTGGTGCGATAGTCCTCCGGGTCCTCCTCGTCGTCGGAGCCGATCTGGCCCAACTCCTTGCGGATGGACTCCAGCTGGCGCCGCAACAGGAACTCGCGCTGAGTCTTCTCCATCCCCTCCTCGACGTCGGTCTTGATCCGCTCGCGCAGGGTGAGATCAGCCAGGACCTCCCTGGCCCAGGCGATGACCAGCCGCAAGCGCGCGGCCACGTCGATGGTCTCGAGGACCTCGACCTTCTGGCCCAGGGACAGGTCGGGCGAGTACCCGGCCATGTCGGCCACCCGCCCGGGCTCGGTCACATCGGCCAGGCGCTCGGCGATGCGAGCGGCGCCCCTGCTCAACAGGATGTTCTCCAGCACGGCGCGGTACTCGCGGGCCAGCTCGGCCTCTTCCTCCGAGGGCACGCCCTCGGAGATGATCTCGACCTCGACCCACAGGGCGCGGCCCGTCCCGGGCACCGCGGTACCCAGCCGGGCCCGCTCCACGCCGCGCACCGCCACGGCAGCCATGCCCCCCGGCAGGTCACCCTTCTCCATCACCTCGGAGATCACGCCGACCGATGCGTACCGCCCGTCGATGAAGGGGACGAGCACGAAACGGCCGTCGGCGGCCTCGGCGGCCTCGGCGGCCGCCCTGGCCTCCTCGGACTCGAGGGCCATGGTGAAGACCATGCCGGGCAGGACCACCCCCGACGTGAGGGGCAGAAGAGGCAAATTCTCGGTGCGTTGATCCATCATTCCTCCGAATATCAGCAGCCAAATGCTGTCAGGTAGTAAACGGGGTAGATCGAACGTGTATTCCCCAGGAGCGGACCCACGACGGTCCATCCGTGGAGGTGCAGGTGAGGAGCACCTCGAGGGGGTCCCGCCGCTGAGCCTGGGCCCGCCAGGTCCGGGTCTGCCACCGAGAGTGCCGCCGTGATCACGGGCAGGCTCGAAGGGTCGGGGGAGGTCGACGGGGCCGGGGAGGGCGCCCTACACCCATCCAGGCACGGAAGCCAGGAATTCATCCCAAGAGCACGTGATGTTCGTGTTGCGTTCACCGCGGGTTCGCCGGACGTTTACCTCCCATCGGTACGGTCGCGGCTGGACGTCGAATGCGTCCTTCGCCCGGTCCCCATGGCCCGGCGGTGAACATCGGGCTCGAAATCACGGAGGTTAGAGAACCAGTGGACTCAGACATGACCCCCCAGGCGGACACGGGGCCGCGAACCAGGACGGCGCGTTTGCTGGCAGTCGGCCTGGTCGCCGCTGGAGCCCTCCTCGCCGCGTGCAGTTCGTCATCCACGCCCGCCACCACGACGGCGCCCCCGGGCGGCACGATCAGCTCGGGGAACCAGGCCTACCTGACGGCCGATCTCAAGGCCCCGGCCGGCGCGCTCACCGCGGCGGGCTCCACCTTCGTCCAGCCGTTCTTCACCCTCGCCTTCCACAATTACACGGCGAAGAACCAGGGCCTGCAGGTCAACTACTCGGGCGTGGGCAGCGGCACCGGCATCACCGACTTCCAGGCCGGCACGGTGAACTTCGCCGCTTCCGACGTCCCCATGTCCGCCTCTGACCTGGCCAAGGTCCCGGCGGCCTCGGGCCCGGTGGTCCAGATCCCCGACATCCTCGGGGGCGTCTCGGTGTCCTACAACCTCCCCGGCGTGACCACCAAGCTCAAGCTCGACGCCACCACCCTCGCCGGCATCTTCAACGGGACCATCAAGACGTGGGACGCCTCGCAGATCAAGGCCCTGAACCCCGGTGTCACGCTCCCGTCGAACCCCATCGTCCCCCAGGTGCGGGCGGACAGCTCGGGCACCACCTACATCTTCACCGACTACCTGGCCAAGGCGGCCGGGTCGGCCTGGGCGCTGGGCACCAGCAAGACCATCGCCTGGCCGTCCACCGCCGTGCAGACGCCCAAGAACTCGGGGGTGGCGGGGAGCATCAAGTCGACCCCGTACTCCATCGGGTATGTCGAGTTGGCCTACGCCATCCAGAACAACTTCACCTATGCCTCCATCAAGAACGCGGCCGGCAACTACGTCTCCCCGTCGCTGACCACGGTGGCGGCCGACGCCGACCAGAAGACCAACGTCACGGCGACCGACTTCTCCATCGTCAATGCAGCCGGTGCCAACAGCTATCCCATCTCGGGCTACAGCTGGGCCATCCTCCTGCAGAAGCAGACGAGTGAGACCACCGGCGCCGGGACGGTGAAGGTGCTCGACTGGACCGTCCACACCGGCGGCGGGCAGGACGCGGCCGCCGGTCTCGACTACGTGTCGCTGCCCCCGGCCGTCCAGAACCAGAACCGCACGGACCTGTTGACGGTGACGGGTCCGAGTGGGCAGGTGCTGCTCACCAAGTGATCCCCGGGGACGGCCGACGAGGGGCCGGGAGCGGCCGCCATGACCACGACTGAGACCGCACGACCGGGAACCGCGAAGCGGGGCGGACGCCTCGCGGTTCCCAACGGTGCCTACCGCGGCCTGTTGGCCGCGGTGGCGGCCGTCTTCGTCGGCCTGGTGCTGTGGTTCATCATCTCCATCATCGTCCAGGCCAAACCGGCCTTCTCCACCCTGGGCTTCTCGTGGATCGTGCAGAAGACCTGGGACCCCTCCCACCACAAGTACGGTCTGCTCCCGTTCATCCTCGGGACCATCGAGACCACGGCCATCGCCCTGGTGCTGGCCGTGCCCATCGGGCTCGGGACGGCTCTGGCCCTGGCCTACCTGGTGCCCCACCGCCTGCGGGCCAGCCTGGGCACGGCGGTGGAACTCCTGGCCGCGGTGCCCAGCGTCGTCTACGGGCTGTGGGGACTGATCGTGCTGGCTCCGCTGTGCCGGGACTATCTCGAGCCCTTCCTGACCTCCGTGTTCGGCTGGACCGGGCTGTTCAACGGCCCGAACCAGGGAGTCGGCCTGCTCCTGGCCGGCATCATCCTCTTCGTCATGGTGCTGCCGACCATGGTGGCCATCTCCCGCGACGTGCTGGCCGTGGTGCCCAACGACCAGGTGGAAGGGGCGATGGCCCTCGGGGCCACCCGCTGGCAGGTGCTGCGCAAGGTCGTGATCCCCGGGGCGCGGACCGGGCTGCTCGGGGGTTTCACCCTGGCCACGGGAAGGGCCCTGGGTGAGACGGTGGCCGTCGCCCTCGTCATCGGCAACACCCCGTACATCGCCCATTCCATCAAGTCACCGGCCGCCACCCTGCCCTCGCTCATCGTCAACAACTTCGGTGAGGCCACCGGCACCGAGCTCAGTGCCCTGTTCGGCGCCGGTCTCGTGCTGTTGGTCATCGGGGTGGCGGTCAACGCCACGGCCCGGGCCCTGGTCCGCAGCACCGCCCGTGGCGGCGCCGCCTCGGTGGCGGTGGCCTGATGACCACCCTCACCTTCGAGGCTCCCGCCGATCCCATCCTCGAGCGGCGCCGCCAGATCCAGGGCGTCGCCCAGGCCTCCCTCAACCGGCGCAAGACCTATTCGAAGATCGCCATCGGCGTGTGCTGGGCGTTTCTGGCCGTCGCCATCGTCCCCCTGGTCGGGGTGGTGGCCTACGTGGTCGTCAAGGGCCTGCCGGCCTGGAATGCCGACTTCTTCACCCAGGTGACCGAGCCCGAGGGCATCCCCGGGGGCGGCGTGTGGAATGCCATCGTCGGAACCGCGGTCATCGGGGCCATCGCCACCGCCGTCGCCGTTCCCATCGGCCTGTTGTGCGGGCTGTTCCTGGCCGAGTCGGACGGGCGCATCGCCGGCGCCATCCGCTTCACCGCCGACGTGATGACCGGTGTGCCGTCCATCACCATCGGCATCTTCGGGTACATCGCCATCGTCAGCCACACCAAGCAATTCAGCGGGCTGGCCGGCGCCTTCGCCATCGGGATCATCATGCTGCCGGTGATCATGCGGGCAGGTGAGACGGCCATCCGGGGCGTGCCCTTCCATCTCAACGAGGCCGCCCTGGCGCTCGGTGCCCGGCGGGCCACCGTGGCCCGGCGCGTGGTGGTGCCGGCGGCCATGCCCGGGATCATCACCGGTGTGCTCCTGGCGGTGGCCCGGGGGCTGGGCGAGACCGCCCCCTTGCTCTTGACCATCTTCGGCAACCAGTATCTGCAGTGGAACCCGACCAAACCCATGGAAGCGCTACCCCTGGTGATCTACAACAACAGCAGTCAGCCGTACGCCGACCTCATCCAGGTGGCCTGGGGCGCGGCGCTGCTCCTGATGGTCGTGGTCCTGGTGTTGAGCATCGGAAGCCGGGTCCTCGCCGCCGTCCTGCAACGGGAGAAACGATGATCGATCCGACGGCCGTCCCTCCCACCGCGCACAAGGGAATCGACCTGAACACTGCCGAGGTGCTGATGGACCGACCAGTGGGTGAGCCGGTCATGCGGCTCGATGACGTGACGGTGTCCTTCGCCGGTCGCAACGCAGTGCGCGGGGTGACCTTCGATGTCCATCAGGGCGAGATCACCGCCCTCATCGGCCCGTCCGGCTCGGGCAAGACGACCCTGCTGCGGGCGCTCAACCGCATGCACGACACCGTGCGCACGGCGTCGGTCACCGGCTCCGTCAAGCTCGGTGCCACCGACGTCTACGCCGGGACGACCGACGCCACCCTGCTCCGCAGCCGGGTGGGGATGGTCTTCCAGCGGCCGAACCCGTTCCCCACCATGAGCATCTATGAGAACACCGTGGCCGGCCTCAAGTTCAACGGGGTGAGGAAGAAGGCGCTCCTCGACGAGGCCGCAGAGTCGGCGCTCATCGCCGCCGCCCTGTGGGACAGTGCCCGGGACCGGTTGAAGGCCCATGCCAGCACCCTTTCGGGCGGAGAGCAGCAGCGTCTTTGCATCGCCCGGGCTCTGGCCGTGGAGCCCGAGGTGCTGTTGATGGACGAGCCCACCTCCGCCCTCGATCCCATCGCCACCAAGCGCATCGAGGAGCTCATCGGGGAGCTCAAGCACCGCGTGACCATCATCATCGTCACCCACAACATGCAACAGGCCATGCGGGTCTCCGACCGGTGCGCTTTCCTGCTCATGGGTGAGGACAAGGCGGGCGAGCTCATCGAGTTCGGTCCGACCGCCAAGTTGTTCAGCGAGCCCACCGACCCGCGCACCCTCGACTACGTGAACGGCCGGTTCGGCTAGGCCGTCAGGGGCTGGGTGCGGTCCGGCGGGCCTTCCGGCCCCTTCGACTCCGTGGCGGGATCAAGGCCGGGCCCCGCTTGGGTTGGCGGGACGGGGTCGCTCCCGTCCGGTTCGATGCGGAAGCCGACACCCCGGACCGTCACGATGAACCGCGGGTCGGCGGGGTCAGGTTCGAGCTTGGCCCGAAGGCGGTGGATGTGGGTGTCGAGCGTCCGGCTGTCGGACAGGAACCGATCCGGCCACAGCAGGTCGATGAGCTCATCGCGCGTGCGCACCCGGCG
>DASZJN010000155.1:0-13464 GCA_035948045.1 Acidimicrobiales bacterium
CCCGGGCGCTCGCCGTCAACGGGCTCACCCTCGGGCTGGCCGAGTCGTTGACCGGAGGGCTGGCCTCGTCGAGGCTGGTCAGCGTGCCCGGGGCCAGCCGGTGGTTCCGGGGCTCGGTGGTGTCCTACGCATCGCAGGTGAAGTTCTCGGTCCTCGGCGTTCCGGACGGCCCGGTGGTCTCGGAGGAGGCGGCCCGGGCCATGGCCGACGGCGCCCGCCGGGTGTTGGGGTCCGACGTCGGCCTGTCCACCACCGGCGTGGCCGGGCCCGACACCCAGGACGATCAGCCCCCTGGCACCGTGCACGTCGGCCTGGCCCGAGCGGGCCATCCGACCGAGTCGTTCAGTTTCAACGTGCCCGGCGATCGGGACCGGGTTCGCCAGTACGCCACCATTGCCGCCCTCGACCTGCTGCGGAGGCGGCTGGGGAGCCCCAGCCCAGACTAGTGACGGCTCCCCATCGGGGGACAGGGCCTGCGCCTGCCCAATGGCGCGTCAGCCGGTGGTGCGAGCAGGTGGTGCCGCCCCGGCGGGCGACGCCGCCGGAGTCACGACGATGCCCGCCGGTACCAGCTCCTCCCAGGTGTTGCCCGGTCGCAGGGTGATCGGCGTCCCGTTGGCCGCGGTAAGGGTGGCGGGTTGGGTGAGGCTGGTCCGGCTCCAGGTGCCGGCGATGGCCACGCCGTCCCGCATCACCACGAGCGGCCCACTGCCGGTGGCGGTGACGTCAACCTCGTGGCCACCCTGGTCGTTCTCCACCCACGAGCCGTAGGACGTCTGCACGGACATGACGACGACGTTGCTGGCTGCGGTCTGCGAGCCGTCGAGGAGCCTGTCCGGCGTTCCCGAGTAGAGCCGGAGGTACTTGCCGGCGGACGGGCTCCACTGCCAGGTCACGTCGGACGAGTTGGAGAAGGGAATGTGGACGCTGGCACCGGACCCGGGAACGGATCCGGCGGGCAGAGCCGCCGAGAACTGGAAGATCGGGGCCGGCGGCGCGGCATCCGACGGGGCCAGGGCCCACAGGGAGGCTGTGTTCACGAAGGTGGAGTAGGGCGAATAGCGGCCGGGCTCCTGGATGATGGCCGACTGGTTGCTCCCCTGGTAGAGGTTCTTGTCGATGAGCGCCGACCCGGCCAGGAGGTTGATCACCGGATTGATGCCCCCGGCATGGACGAAGACCGGGTTGGAGAGCTGCGACAGGATGCCGGCATCGGGCTGGCGGGCGGAACGGAGGTCACCGACCAGTGGGGCACCCTGGCACTGGAACATCGAGACGAGGCGGGTGATGCCGCCCTCGACGGGTTCCTCGAACACGATGTCGGCCTGGTTGAGGCCGGAGGACGGGCGGTCACCGGCATAGTTGCCGATCTTGATGCCGAGGGCGGGGCGGGGAGGGACCGTGCCCCCCGGGGCCGGCGCCCCGGTCAGCGGGCAGGACTGGACCACCACCGGGACCGTCGTCGTGGTCGGGGTGAGCCTCACCTTGGCCGTGGTGTTGGCGCTCGCCTGGGTGAGGAAGACCGCCGCTACCGCCGCCACCACCAGCACCCCGGCGGTGCCGAGCATGTACCACCACCGGCGGGAGCCGGCGTTGCCCTCACCGCCCCTCTGCGTGCGGAGCTCCTTGCGGGAGAGGACGGGCGGTCCGGCGGCGCCCCCGGTCCCGCTACCGGAAGACTTCGCCGACTCAGGGTCGGAGGGCGGTTGATCGTCCGGCATTGATGGGGCAGGCTACTCGGGGCCACCTGGCCGCGGGTTGATTGTCGGGCGGCAGCCGGGGCATCAGAGGCCCGGGATCGGCCCCCGGACCGGGACCCGGAACGGTCCGGGCAGGACCGGAAAACGGGTTCGGGCCGGACACCGGACGGCGTGGCGCCGGCCCTCGAAACCATCCCTCATCGAACATGCGTTCGGGTCTAGAGTGGAGTCGCGTGCAGCAGTCCGAAGCGGCCCGCCTGCCATCGGGTCTGGCTCCGGGGCCACCGAACCGAGTGTCACACCCACTCCGTAGGGTCAGCACTCTCAAGTGAGTGACAGCATCGAGGAGAGTAGAAGACATGGAACGTGACAAGGCACTCGACATGGCCCTGGGGCAGATCGAGAAGCAGTTCGGCAAGGGGTCCATCATGCGCATGGGCGAGAACCTCCACATGAACATCGAGGCCATCCCGACGGGGGCACTGGCCCTCGACCTCGCCCTCGGCATCGGCGGCCTTCCGCGTGGCCGGATCGTGGAGATCTTCGGCCCGGAGTCGTCGGGCAAGTCGACCCTGGCCATGCACGTGGTGGCCGAGGCCCAACGCAACGGTGGCATCTGCGCCTACGTGGACGCCGAGCACGCCATGGACCCCGTCTACGCCAAGGCCATCGGGGTCAACATCGACGACCTGCTGATCTCCCAGCCCGACACCGGTGAGCAGGCCCTGGAGATCTCCGACATGCTGATCCGGTCGGGGGCCCTCGACGTGCTGGTCATCGACTCGGTGGCCGCGCTCACCCCACGTGCGGAGATCGAAGGGGAGATGGGCGACACCCATGTCGGCCTCCAGGCCCGGCTGATGTCCCAGGCCTTGCGCAAACTGACCGGCACGCTGTCGAAGTCGCGGACCATCGCCATCTTCATCAACCAGCTCCGGGAGAAGATCGGTGTCATCTACGGATCGCCCGAGGTCACCCCCGGGGGCCGGGCGCTCAAGTTCTACTCGTCCATCCGGCTCGACATCCGTCGTATCGAGACGATCAAGGACGGCGCCGACCAGGTCGGCAACCGGACCCGGGTCAAGGTGGTCAAGAACAAGTGCTCGCCTCCGTTCAAACAGGCGGAGTTCGACATCACGTTCGGCCGGGGCATCAGCCGCGAAGGATCGCTCCTCGATGTCGGCGTCGAGCTGGGGTTCATCAAGAAGTCCGGTGCCTGGTTCACCTACGAGGGAGAGCAATTGGGCCAAGGCCGGGAGAACGTCAAGACCTTCCTGACCGAGAACCCGCAGCTGATGGCCGAGGTCGATGAGCGGATCCGTGACCACCTCGCCGCTCAGAATGCGGTCCAGGCCGACCAGGCCGCCGCCGGTCTGCCCCCTGACGTCGACGACCTCTCCCTCGATGACCAGCCCATCACCCTCAGCGAGTGACCTGCGCTGGAGGCGCTCCGAGGGAATGGCCTACAGATCGACGGGGTTGATGACGACAACGACTGGGTAGTAATCACCTTCGCCGGCCCGGGACGCGACTGACGCGTCCCGGGCCGCTGCGTTCTCTTCGAGCTCAGGCAGCGTTGTTGGTGCTGGGTGCAGCGGCCGAAGGTGAACCGGGCGCATAGACCGCACTCCAGTTGCCCCTCGAGGGCTGCGTCCGGCTGGCCGGGCCGAGCCCGATCACCGAGTACACGTTCTCCATGATCCGCAACAGCACCGGAGTGACGGCAGGGACCGGCCCGGGGACCACATTGGACGGGATGAGCGGGGTGTTGGCCAGCTGCCCGACCCACGAGGCGTTGCCGGTGGCGAACACCCCTCCACCGTTGGGCACGGTGTACCAGGTCACGTCGGAGTAATTGTTGTGCCGGTTGGGCACCACGGAGTGGGCGATCACGTCCAGGTTGGAGGGACCGGCCCCGTTGGGGACATAGCGATCGAACTCGCCGCGGACCGCGTGCGCCATGTGCTGGTCGGCCGCCAGCGAGGTGCCGGCCAACGCCCAGGAGGCAGGATCGACGATGACCAGGTCGGCGTCGGCGTCGATGTCCTGATAGGTGCTGCCGATCAGTTGCGCTTCGGGGCTGTTGACCGGTGACTGGTCCCAGTTGACCGTGACGAGAGCGTTCTCCGTGCCGGTCATGGGGTCCTCGGCCGCCGACTTGTAGCAGACCTGGTGTCGATTGGGCCCCAGGGGTGACGGCTCGAAACGGATCTGCCGGTAGCAGGCGTTGGCGCCGAGGAAGGCCAGGTTGACACCACCGGCCAGCGCCTGGGCCGCCCCACCACGCATGGCGGCGGACCAGTACTCATCGTGGCCCAGGCTCACCAATGCCTTGTGGCGGCTGAGGAGCTGGGGCTGCGCATGCAGGTCGACGTCGGTCCAGTACGTCACGTCCAATCCGAGCTGCTCGGCCTGGAAGATCAAGGGCAACTCGTTCCCGACGAAGTCGGCCGCACCCGACGCCCAGTCGTGGTCGTAGGGCCGGTCGAACGAGACGATCCGGGCCCGATCGGCGAACGTGCCACCGGCGGGGGCATGGGTGAAGGACAGGGCCCCGCCGCGATTGCCGTAGTAGAGGCTGTAGCCGCCCCATCGGTTGTAGGCCTGCCACGTGGTGACGCTGTGTTGGATGACGATGGCGGCCCGCGACGCGTCGTCCCGCACGCAGAGGGGGATGAACTGTTGCTCGCCGGTGGCACCGACCAGCTTCAACAGGTAGGCGCCGGCGGGCCAGCTCGATCCGATGGTGACGGTCAGGGAGGGCGCCCACTGGCATTCGATGGTGTTGGTGGGGGCGACCAGTTGAGGCGACGGCTGGCGGTGGCCCGGCACCACGGGCGACTGCCAGACCAGACGGCCGCCGATGCCCTGGTAGTACCCCATCCGGTAGGCCTCGACGTGGAACTGGGAGGCCTTCGTGCTCACGAACAGGGTGACCGTGTCCCCGACCGACGCGCTGACCTGGCTGGCGTAGCCCTCGATGTCGCCGGCTTGCTGGGTGGTGGTGACCCACCAGGCCTGGCCCGTCTTGGCGTTCTCGGCCACGATGGCCGCCGAGGTGGGGATGACGGTGCCGTCGGGCAGCGTGGTCGTCGAACCATCGGGATCTGCCGGTGTCGTCGCCGGATGCGATTTGGGGTGGTGCCTGGCCGCGGTCTGGGCCGTCGGACTGTTCCCGGACGATGTCCCTTCGACGACGCCCACCACTGCCGCGGCGGTGATGGCCCCACCGACCGCGGACAGCGTGATGAAACCCCGCCGGTTCAGGCGAACGGGCGCGGAGTGGCGGTGGGATCCCGATCCTCCGGAAGGCATCTCCGGTCGGTCGGGCGTCGACTCGTCCACTGTCGTCAGGGCCCGGCCGCGCCGGAGAGGCTGGCCGTGACGATGCTGGCTTTCCCCCCCGGGACGTCACTGAGCACCCGCTCACACTAGTGATTCGCCGTCGGGTGAGGGGGGTCAGGCCCGTCGGGGCATTGGCGCCGGGCCGAGGCCACGCTTACGCTCACCTTGCCGGCCGACGCCACAGGCGGCGCTCCCGTGCAATCCGGGTCAACGGACGAAAGTGAGCGCTGGCAATGCAGTTCGGAATCATTCCCCCCGTCCGTCTCGGGGTCACCGCCGATCCCGCCTGGATGGCCTCGTTCACCCGGCATGCCGAATCGTGCGGATTCGAGTCCGTGGTGCTGGTGGAGCACGCGGTGGTGGTGTCGGACTACGACAGCGTCTACCCCTACGCGCCGTCGGGGCGGATGCCCCTTCCCGACGACTGTGCCATCCCTGATCCTCTGGACCTCATGGCCTATCTGGCCGGGGTGACCCACGCCATCACGTTGGCCACCGGGGTGCTGGTGCTTCCCAACCACCAGGCGGTCACCCTGGCCAAGCGGATCGCCACGGTCGACGTCCTCTCCGGCGGTCGGGTCCGGATGTGCGTCGGTGTCGGATGGATGGACGAAGAGTTACGGGCCACGGGTGCGGACCCGCGGACTCGCGGGCGGCGTACCGACGAGACCATTGCCGCCATGCGCAGCCTGTGGGCGGACGCCGGGCCCGGGGGCGCCGACTTCGACGGCGAGTTCGTCACCTTCCACCGCGCCCACTCCTTCCCCAAGCCGGTGCGTCCCGGGGGCGTCCCCATCCACATCGGCGGCCACAGCGAAGCCGCGGCCCGCCGAGCCGGACGGGTAGGAGACGGGTTCCAGCCCTTGGGCCTCGCCCCCGAGGACCTCAGCACCCGGCTGGGCCAACTGCGCGAGTCGGCCGAGCGGGCCGGCCGCGACGCTGACTCCGTGGAGCTGTCACTGTCCGGCTATCTCCCGACCACGACCGAGCAGCAGGTGGCCGAGGCGGAGTCGGCCGGGGCCGTGCGGCTGGTGGTGTCGGCGTCCATGACCGAGGACCTGGCGCAGGTCCACGATGAGATGTCGGCCTTCGCGGATCGCTTCGGGCTCCCGTCGGTGGACGAGCCGGGGGATCGGGAGACGGGCGACCGTTCCCGGGCCGGTGGGCCATGACGGGAGCCGATCCGACCGTCGACCGCCGGCTCGATGAGGAGGCACTGCGCGCCCTGTCCACCGCCTACGCCGCCGCCGTCGATGCGTGCGACGGCGCCATGCTGACCTCGCTCTTCGTGCCCGAAGGCGAGCTGGTGGTACCGAACTACCCCGACGACCTCCGCCCGACCATCACCCGCAAAGGGCACGAGGCGCTCCGGCGGCTGCCGGACGGGCTCCGGCGCTACCACCGGACCTTTCACCAGGTGTCCAACCACAACTACGCCATCGAGGGTGACCGGGCCACGGGCAAGGTCCTGTGCGTCGCCCACCACGTGACCGGCGCCGGCGGTCGGGCCGAGGACGGTCGGGCCGATGACGGACGGGCCGGGACCGATACGGTGTGGTTCATCCGCTACGTCGACGAGTACCGGCGCACCGGTGCCGGGTGGAGGATCGAGCGCCGCCAACTGCATCTGCTGTGGGTCGAGGAACGGCCCGTGGCGGTGCTGGGAGCGGCTCCTCCCGGCCGCGGTCCGGGGTAGCGGGGGTCAGGCCGCCGGCACCGGCTCGGGAGGCGGCGGGCCCACATAGCGGGCCGCCGGTCTGATCAGCCGATTGTCCTCCGCCTGCTCCATGATGTGGGCGGCCCAGCCGATGGTGCGGCTCGAGGCGAAGGTCGGGGTGAACATCTCCCGGGGGATGCCACAGCTGTGCATGACCACACCGGCGAAGAATTCGACGTTGGTGTACAGCTGGCGACCCGGCTTCAACTCGGCCAGCACCTCGACGGTGGTCTGCTCCACCCGCTGGGCGAAGTCGAACTGGTCGCCGCCGAGGGACCTGGCCACATCCCGGAGGAAGACGGAGCGGGGATCGTCCGTCTTGTAGACGCGGTGGCCGAATCCCATGATCCGGTCGCCCCGGGTCACGGCACCGCGGATCCAGGCCTCGGCCCGGTCGGGAGTGCCGATGGCATCGAGCATGTCGAGGGCCCGGCTCGGCGCACCTCCGTGGAGGGGCCCCGACAGCGCTCCGATGGCTCCGACCGTGGCCGCGGCCAGATCGGCGCCCGTCGACGCGATGACCCGGGCGGCGAAGGTGGAGGCGTTGAAACCGTGGTCGATGGTGAGCACCAGGTACTGCTCGATGGCCCGGACATGGGAGGCCGGCGCCTCTTCGCCGGTGAGCATCCACAGGTAGTTGGCCGCATAGGACAGGTCGTCCCGGGGGTCCACGGGCTCCTTTCCGTTGCGGATGCGGAAGAGCGCGGTGAGGATGGTCGGGACCACGGCGCACAGGTGGAGGGCCTGGGAGCGCAGGGCGGCGTGGTCGACGTCGAGGGTCGGGCGCCATCCCCGTTCAGCCCCCAGGATGGAGATGGCCGTGCGCAGGCCGTCGAGGGGCGTGCCCATGGCGGCCAGCGAGGGAAGCAGTCCCGCCAACCCTTCGGGGATACCCCTGAGGGAGGCCACCTCCTCGGCGAACCTGGCGGCACTGGAGCGGTCCGGCAGAGCGCCGTCGAACAGCAGCTGCCACACATCCTCCAGCGACCGCCCGGCGGCCAGGTCGACCGCCGAGTACTGGCGGTAGTGGAAGAACCCCTCCCGACCGCGCACGTCGCCGACCGAGGTCTCGGCCACCACCACCCCCTCGAGGCCGCGCGGAACGTCGGTGCCGGCCTCATCGGCCGGCCGGATCTGGGCCACGGTCAACAGGTCCCGAAGCGAGACCACGCCCACCAGGTCGCCGTGGTCGACGACGGGAAGGTGCCGGTAGTGGTGGTGGGTCAAGCCGGACCAGGCGGCGCCGACCTCATCGCCGAGCCCGAGGACGTCGGGGTCCGCCGTCATCCAGCGTCGAACCGACTCGTTGCGAGGGTCGCTCCTGGTGGCCGCAGCCCGCAACAGGTCCCGCTCGGTGAGGATCCCCACGATGGCGCGCTGGTCGGTCACGACCACCGACCCGATCTGACGGTCGTTCATCAGGGCGGTGGCCTCGGTCAGGGTGGCGTCGACGGGACAGGTGACCGGGGGAGAGGACATCAGGTCCTGGACGGCAGTGGCCATGGGTGCTCCTAGGTTCGAGCGGCCGTGTGCCGCCCATCGGGTTCGTTGTGCTTTCTCGTTCAGTGTGCCCGCGCCGGGATGGGTTTGTAAATGTTGATCAAGTCAATGTCAGACAGGAAGCAACCAGGGTCTGCCGCTGGGTGGCCAGACGCACTTCGGGTCCGGTCAAGCCCTGGAACCTGCCACCCCGTGGATGATCGTGCCCACCCGCTCCGCCGTCGGCCATGAGCGACATGGACTTAACCGGGAGGCCGGCGCCCGGCCCGCCGATGAGAGGATGGAAGGGATGGCCATCGGACTCCGGCGCCCCTGGAACGCCGTCGACTTCGACGAACTCGCCCGCCTGTTCCCCCCTCCACCCGAGTACTTCGAGCGGGAGTGGTTCGCCGGGCCCGAGGAGATCGACCGGCTCAAGCTCAGCCGGCTGCGCGATCGCGCCGACCGGGCCTACCGGGTCCCCTTCTTCCGACGCCTCTGGGATGCCAACGGGTTCGACCCGCGGGACCTCCGGAGCCTGGACGATATGGCCCACGTCCCGACCTACACCGTGGATGACCTCCGCATCAGCATCGAGGAGCATCCTCCCTATGGTGACTACCAGGGCGTCTCCGCCCAGGACGCGTTGCGGGAGCCGCTGCGCATCCACATGTCGGGTGGCACCACCGGGGAGCCCCGGCCCACGCTCTATACGCAGTGGGACCGCGGGGTGTCCGGCGTCCTCAACGCCCGAGGCATGTACATGCAGGGCCTGCGGCCGGGGGATGTGGTGATGAACAGTTGGGCCTACGGCCTGCACAACGGCGCCTTCAGTTTCGACGAGGCCCTGCAGCGCTGGATGAACTGCCTCGTGATCACGGCGAGCACTGGGACGGTGACCAGCACGGCCAAGCAAGTGGACCTGGCCCGTCGCTTCGGGGCGGCCGCCATCCTCACCACGGGGGACCATTTGGTGCGCATCGCCCAGGAGGCCCGGACTTTGGGACTCGACCCAAAGCGCGACCTCTCCATCCGGGCCTTGGCCACCAATGTCGGCAATGAGGAGCTCCTCGAGGAGATCTTCGGGATCCCGGCCTACGCCACCTATGGGTTCCACGAGGTCGGGACGGTGGCCGTGGAATGTCCCGCCAAGGAAGGGCTGCACATCTTCGAGGACGCCTTCCATGTCCGCGTGGTCGACGTGGAGACGGGTGAGCCGCTCCCGGACGGGGAGACCGGGGCGCTGGTCGTCACCGAGTGCTACAAGACCGGGAGCCCGCAGTTCGGGTACAACATCATGGACCTGTCCAAGCTCTACCCACGGGAGCGCTGCTCCTGCGGCAGTTGGCTGCGACGGATGGGCCGTTTCGCCGGGCGGGGCGACACCATGGTCAAGCTGCGCGGCGTCAACGTGTGGCCCGAAGGGATCGGCCGCATCGCCACCTCGGTGGACGGAACCATCCCCGACTACTTCGTGCGCGCCATCTCGGCGGACGGCCAGGACCAGCTGGTCGTCTCCGTGGCCAGCAGTGCCGCCCCCAGCCGGCACGACGAGCTGCGGGCCACCATCGAGCGGCGGTTGCGCGACCAGTTGGGTGTGGGGATCGGGGTCGAGATCGTCCCTCCCGGGTCACTCGACCAGTCGACGGGGCAGGCCACAGCCAAGGCCAAGCGGTTCCGTGATGACCGCTAAGAATGTCCCTCCGGGTGATCCGACCAGTGGGAACCGTGATTCACGCGGGACGTTCGAGGTCCCTGCCGGCGGTGTGATCGACACCATGATGGGTCTCCCCGCCGCCCATCGCGGCTCGTGGCGCGACCCGCTCCTCCCGCTCCTCCGCGACACCGAGAGCCGGGAGACCTTTGAGCATGCCGCCGGATACATGTTTCGCGACCTGCCCGATACCGAGGGGGTGACCGAGGCCGCTCCGTTCCTTCTCGAGGCCATGGACGCGCATCGCGTGCAGCGGGGGCTGGTTCCGGTGAGCTTCGAGGACGAGCGGGCCCGGACCCTCGTGTCGGAGCATCCCGGCCGGTTCTCGGGGACGTACCTGGTCGACCCGCACGCCGGTCAGGACGGGGTGGACGCCCTGCGCCGTGCGGCCGCCGAGCTGGGCGTGGTGGCGGCCGTGGCCTTCCCGTGTGGGTACGTCCCCCAGGTGCCCGTCAACGACCATCGGATGTTCCCCCTCTACGAGGCCTGCGTCGACCTGGGCCTTCCTATCTGCATCAATGCCGGCGTCCCTGGGCCCAGAGTGCCAATGGCTCCGCAGCACGTCGAGCTGTTCGACGAGTTGTGTTGGGCGTACCCCGATCTCACCGTCGTGATGCGCCACGGGGGCGCACCGTGGTTCGAGCTGGCGGTGATGCTGCTGCGGAAGTGGCCGAACCTCTACTACTCGACCAGCGCGTACGCCCCTCGTCGCTACCCGGAGGAGATCCTGGCCTTCGCCAACGGGTCGGGGGCCGACAAGGTGATCTTCGCTGGGTACTTCCCGGCTGGTCTCACCCTGGACCGGATCTTCGCCGAGCTGGCGGAGGTGCCGCTCGCCCCGGCGGTGTGGCCCAAGTTCCTCCGGGCCAACGCGCTCCGGGTCTTCTCCCTCGATGACGAGCCGCCTTGACGGCCCGGACCCCGAGGACTCGGCTCCGGGTGCCATCCGGCCCGCACTCCTGAGGTGATCCGCTCGACCAGGGGCGTCCCCGTCGTCCCGAACAGCCGGGGCCACTCCGTCGGGCTCGGGCCAGGTCGATCGCGACCCGCAACCTAAGCTTCTCCGGTGACCCGGATGCTGGAGAGCGACGAGGCGGCCCGCCGGCTCGGTGTCAAGGTGACCACGCTCTATGCCTACGTGAGCCGCGGCATGCTGGTCTCCCATCGCGCCCCCTCCGGTCGTCGGAGCCTGTTCGACATCGACGAGGTCGAGCGGCTGGCCCGGCGGTCGAAGGAGGGCAAGGCAGTCGAGACCCGCATGGCCACGGTCACGACAGGTATCACCCACCTGACCGAGGACGGGCCGATCTACCGGGGCCGGCTGGCCATCCAGCTGGCCACCGAGACCACCTACGAAGAGGTGGCCGAGTGGCTGTGGGATCTGCCCCATGCGGGATCCGGCGATGGGGACGGCCAGGGACAGGACGCCGGCAACAGCCCCCCCGAGCGGACAGTTGAGGATTTGGCCTGGGTGCCCCTTCCGCTGGGACCGGCGCCGCAGATCGGATCGTCGGACCGCATGAGTTGGGCTGTGGTCATGGCCGGCGCCCATGATCCCTTGCGTGCCGACCTGCGCCCCCAGGCGGTCGTCCGTACCGCTCGCCGGGTGGCAGCCTCCATGGTCGACGTCCTGCCCCCACCCGATGGTGGGAAGGTGGGCGTCGAACCGGCTCCTGCCCGCCTCGTCCTGGACGACGGCACGGCCCGTGACGGCTCGATGGCGGAGCGCTTGGCCTTCCGCCTGAGCCCAGCACCCACGGAACAACTCGTGCGGGGCGTGAACGCCGCCTTGATTCTCCTCGCCGACCACGAGCTGGCCACCTCGACCATGGCCGTGAGGGTGGCGGCATCGACACGGGCCGACATCTGTGACGCCTTGTTGGCCGGCCTGGGGACAGTGGCCGGGCCGCTGCACGGCGGCGCCAGCCAATTGGCTTTTTCCCTGCTGGTCGAGGCGGAGCGGAACGGTGTCGAGCAGGCGCTCAACGACACGCTCCGATGGCAGGGCTTTCTCCCCGGCTTCGGTCACCCGGTCTACAAGAGGGGCGACCCCCGCTTCACGGTCCTGTGGGAAATGTTCAGGCAGTTGGCCCCGGCCGCCAATCTCGGCGTGGCCCGATCTCTGATCGCCCTGGCCGGCGAGCACTCCATCCCGCCGCCCAACGTCGACCTGGCCCTGGCCGCCATGGCCTGGGCGACCGGCATGCCACCGGATGCCGGGCGGACGTTGTTTGCCGTGGCCCGTGTGGCCGGGTGGGTGGCTCACTACCTCGAGGAGCTCGGAGAGCGACCCCTTCGCTACCGCGCCCGAGCGGTGTACGCATCCTCGCAGCGGACCTGAACTGGGCGTCGCCGGGCCCTTCATCGCGGGCGGGCGAGGGATGTGTCTTGGGCATACGCTCGGGCCATGGCCCTTCCCGCCCCCAACCCGGACCGCACGTGCCTGGTGACCGGAGCCTCGTCCGGCATCGGGGCGGAGATCGCGGGCTTGCTCGCCGGTCGCGGTCTCGGGGTGACACTGGTGGCCCGGAGCGAGGCGAAGCTCGAGGAACTGGCCGGGCAACTGGCATCGAGGTTCGGGGTCAGGACTGAGGTGATCGTGGCCGACCTGACCGACGAGGACTCTCGTAGCGCCATCGTGAGCGGGCTCGAAGCCCGCTCGCTGGCGGTCAACGTGCTGGTCAACAATGCGGGGTTTTCCACCATGGGGCCGGTCTTCCGCTCGGATCCGACCCAGGAGCTGGCCCTGGTGCGCACCGACGTGGAGGCGGTCGTCCACCTGTGCTCCCTCTTCCTGCCCGGCATGGTCGAGCGGCGCAGTGGGGCGGTGCTCAACGTGAGCTCGACGGCCGCCTTCCAACCGCTGCCCGGACAGGCCGCCTACGGCGCCAGCAAGGCCTTCGTGCTCTCCTACAGCCACGCCCTCCGGGGCGAGTTGCGATCGACAGGGGTAACAGTCACGGCGCTCTGCCCGGGCCCGGTGGAGACGGGATTCTCCGCCGCGGCGGGAATTTCGGATGCAGAAGCCGCCGCGGCTCTGCCGAAGATGATGTGGATTCCCGCGGCGGAGGTGGCCAAGGCGGCAGTGTCCGGCATGGACGCCAACAAGGCGGTGGTCATTCCGGGGGCAGCCAACCGGATCTCTGCGGCCGCCGCGTGGCTATCGCCGCGCAGCGTGCTCGTGCCCCTGGTGGCCATGCGCCACCCGGCGTTGCGTCCCTGACCGCAGCCTGGATGGGCCACGGGTCGGCGTCTGGAACCTCGGTGCGCAGACCCATCCTGGGTCCACCGGCACGATGACCGTTCGACGGCACCCCCGATTGGCCCTTGTGCAACGCGTCACAGGGCCGGTAGCGTAGGAGGGCTTCGGAAGTCTCATTTTCGGGGCGCCAGCACGACAAAGGCAAACCCTCCGTGAGGGGGGGACGCAAAACCACGGGACTCCACGAGTCAGCCGGGCCGTCGAATCGGGTGCGCCAACGAAACCGGTGCAGACTGACGAGCCGCTC
>DASZJN010000156.1:0-3480 GCA_035948045.1 Acidimicrobiales bacterium
CCTGCAACTCAACCCGGCCTACCACGCCCAGGCGCTGGTGGCGGGCAGCACCAACCGCTTCTATCAACCCATGTGGCTGGTGCAGTTCACACCCACGAAGCCCTGAGGCGGCGTGGGCCTCATCGGACGCCAGCGGGCGCAGGGCAGCCCGCCCGCCTCCACCACCGTGCCAACTCGCCCCGGGGACGGAGGTGGCCGGTTGGGGGTGGCGGCCCGGGACTACGGGCGGGCCGTGTGGCAGGTGCTGCCGGCCTGGATCGTGGCGCGGCTCCTGGTGGTGGCCACTCTGGCGGTGGCCCACGGAATCGTGTCGAGGGTGCGGCCCGGCAACGCCGGGGCGCAGTTGCGGGTCCATCAGGGCCTGCTGGCGTGGGACGGCGGGTGGTACCAGTCCATCGCCGGCCACGGCTACGCGGGGTCGGGCCTGCAATCGGTCCGCTTCTTCCCGGCGCTCCCCATGGCGGCGCGGGTCCTCGGGCATGTCCCCGGGGTGGGGGTCGGCGCGGCAGTGGTGATCATCGCCAATCTCTGCTCGCTGGCCGCCATGGCCGCTCTGGTGGTGCTGGTCCGCCACGATCTGGGCGATCGGGACCTGGCCCGGCGCTCGGCTTGGCTGCTGGCCCTGGCCCCTTCGGCGTTCTCGCTGGTGCTCGGGTACGCCGACGGGCCTTTGCTCCTGTGCTCGATCGTGACCATGATGGCGGCCCGGACCCGACGGTGGTGGTGGGCCGTGGCGGCGGGGCTGGCGGGCGGCCTCGTCCGCCCGCTCGGGATCCTGCTGGTCATCCCCGTGCTCATCGAGGCATGGCAGAGCCGGAGGTCAGCCGTCTCGGCCACCCGGTGGGCGGCGCGGGGAGCGGCGGTGGCCGCCCCGGTCGTCGGAACCGGGATCTACCTGGCCTGGGTGCGGGCGCAGTTCGGCGACGCTTGGCTTCCCTTCCGGGTGCAGCAACAGCTCGGCCACCGGGGTCGGGTGGCCTTCCCCCTGACCTCGATGTGGCACGACCTCACGTCGGTTGTCCACGGTCACCATCTGGGGAGTGCCTCGCACATCCCTTGGGTGCTGCTCAGCGCCGCCCTGGTGGTGCTGGCGTTCCGGCGCCTCCCCCTCTCGTATGCCGCCTTTGCCGCCTCCGTCCTGGTGGTCTCGTTGACCAGCTCCAATCTCGACTCGTTCGAACGGTATGCGCTGGGAGCATTCCCGCTGGTGGTGGCGGCCTCCACCCTCACGTCGAGGCGCGCGGTGGAGGCTGCGGTGCTGGCCGTGGCGGCCACAGGGATGGTGGGCTACGCCATGTTGGCCTTTCTCGGGGTGGCGGTTCCCTAGCGGGCCTGATCCGGGAGCGGATCAGGTTCCACCAGCCCTCGAGGGCCAGCAAGTAACCTCCAGGGCGCAGCGACTCATCGGTGCCACCTGTCGACGGGCTCGCCGTCTCGGACCCGTGGGAGGGGGTTCATCAACGGGCCGCCGAGGACTCCGGACGACTGATCCGGATCGAAAGCTCCGGCCGGCAGGCTGTTCCTCTCCTGCGAGGGCCGACGAAGTCTGAAGCCCGACGACAGCCGCTACCAGAGCTGCCCGGCGCCGAGCCGGTCACGAACACCACCTCCATCCGAATCCCACCTACTGAACGGACGAACACGAGTGTCATCACCGAACGACAGGGCCCCTGGCGCCGAGGCGGGCGTCAGGAACGGCGTCGGATCATCTCCGTCTCCGGTGGTGGTCATCGGTGCCGGGCCCGCCGGGCTGACCGCGGCCTATCAGTTGGCGGAAGCGGGCGACCCGGTCGTCGTGGTCGAGGCAGACTCGGTTGTCGGAGGCATCAGCCGCACCGTCGAACGGGACGGATGGCGCTTCGACATCGGGGGGCACCGGTTCTTCACCAAGGTCAAGCCGGTGGAGGCCTTCTGGCACAAGGTCCTGTCCCCTGAGGACTTCCTGCTCCGCCCCCGGATGAGCCGCATCTTCTACGACGGGAAGTTCTACGACTATCCGATCAAACTGGGCAACGCCCTCTCCAACCTCGGGGTCATCGAGGCCATCCGGTGCGGGCTGTCGTTCCTGTGGGTCCGCGTCCACCCGCCCAGGGACCTCACGACCCTCGAGGGCTACATCGTCTCCAACTACGGCTGGCGCCTCTACAACCACTTCTTCAAGACCTACAACGAGAAGCTCTGGGCCGTCTCCGCCTCCGAGATCTCGGCGGACTGGGGGGCCCAACGGATCAAGGGAATGTCCCTGTGGAACGCAGTGTGGGAGCCCATCCGGTCATCGGTGGCCGGAAAGAGGCGCAACAAGGCAAAGCAGGTGACCAGCCTGATCGAGGAGTTCGAGTATCCGAAATTCGGGCCCGGCATGATGTGGGAGCGGTGCGCCGAGCAGGTCGTCGGCATGGGCGGCGAAGTCGAGATGGAGACGTCGGCCGTGACCGTCCACGTCGAGGACGGCGCCGCCGTGGCCGTCACGGTGCGCAGCGGGGGTAGCGAGAGGCGGGTCCCCGCAGCGCACGTGATCTCATCGATGCCGTTCACCTCCCTGGCCCACATCGTCGATCCCCCGGTGCCCGAAGACGTCCAGGCTGCGGCCCACGACCTTCGCTACCGGGACTTCCTCACCGTGGCCCTGGTGGTGCCGGAGGACAAGGGATTCCCCGACAACTGGATCTACATCCACTCGCCGGAGGTCAATGTGGGCCGCATCCAGAATTTCGGGACGTGGTCGCCCTACATGGTGAAGGACGGTCGGACCTGCCTGGGGATGGAGTACTTCGTGTTCGAGGGCGACGAGCTCTGGACGGGCACCGATGAAGAGCTGGTGGCCATGGCCACCAAGGAGCTGGCGACCATCGGACTGGTCGAGCCGTCCGATGTCGAGGCAGGATATGTGGTGAGGATGCCAAAGGCCTACCCGGTCTACGACGACGTCTATCTCGACAATGTCAAAGTGATCCGGCGCTGGTTCGAGGAGCACGCCCCCAACGTCCATCCCGTCGGCAGGAACGGCATGCACAAGTACAACAACCAGGACCATTCGATGTACACGGCGATGCTCACCGTCGAGAACATCCACGGCGCCCATCACGACATCTGGTCGGTGAACGTCGAAGAGGAGTACCACGAGGTCGACGAGGCGCGATCCGCGCTGGGCTCAGACGGCAGGGGTTCAGCCGGCACGGGCTCAGCCGGCACGGGCTCAGCCGGCAAGAGTTCCGGCGGCACAGGATCCGGTGGCACGGGGCGGGATGCTCCGATCATCCCCCGCCGCGTCGCCGAGGTCGGGGCGTCGACAGCCGGCAGGGCTGGTCGACTGGTGGTTCGGATGGCAGGGCCGGGCGCCGACGCCACGACGCCATGACCGATCCCGACCCCGGCGTCGACCCGACGGGGTCGGAGGAGGGCGGAGCCGGGTCCCCACCACCTGCGCCGGGGGAGGCGGCCCCGCCCGGTCTCGACGTGCTCCTCGAGGAGATCGACAGT
>DASZJN010000157.1:0-4227 GCA_035948045.1 Acidimicrobiales bacterium
GGAAGGTGTTCACACGGCGTTCATTGACGGCGGATCCGGGTCCCCTCGGGGCCGTCTTCGGCCAGCCAGCCGGCATCCTCCAGCTCGGCGCGCAAGGCATCGGCGCGAGCCCAGTCGCCCGCCGCCCGGGCCTCGTCGCGCTCGACCACCTTGGCCCGGACGGCCGGGTCCTCTTCGTCGCCGGAGCCGGCCCGGAGCGGGAGCCCGAGGGCGGCACAGAGCAGCGCCACCGTCTGCGCTTTCCGGTTGGCACCCGTTGCATCGCCGGCGTCGGCTGCGCCGTTGGCCTCCCGCACCAGATCGAACACCGAGGCCAGGGCGCCGGGGGTGTCGAGATCGTCGTCCATCCGCTGGCGGAACCGGGTGACCGCCTCGGCGTCGATCCCCGCATCCACCGGTCCCGGGTCGACCACGGGCCCGAAGGTCAGCGGGTCTCCCAACCCGAACCGCCGGCCCAGCTCGTCGAGCCGGGCCAGGCCGGCCTCGGCGTCGCGGACGGTGTCCGGCGTCACCTCGATGGGCCGCCGGTAGTGCGATCGGAGCACCAGCAGACGGTAGGAGCGTGCATCGCTGCGATCCAACAGTTCGACGAGGGTGGTGAAATTGCCCAGCGACTTGGACATCTTCTCCCCGTCCACCGTGACCCAGCCGTTGTGCATCCAGTGCCGGGCGAATTCCCTGCCGTCGGCCACCGCCTGGGCCCGCTCGTTCTCGTGGTGCGGAAAAATCAGGTCCAGTCCTCCTCCGTGGAGGTCGAACCCGTCGCCGAGGAGGTCGAGGGACATCACCACGCACTCGGTGTGCCACCCGGGACGGCCCGGTCCCCAGGGCGACTCCCAGGTCGGCTCGCCGGGCTTGGCCTTCTTCCACAGGGCGAAGTCGAGCGGCGACCGCTTCTCCTCGTCGGCCTCCACCCGGGCGCCCGCCCGCAGCGAGTCCAGGGGCTGGTGGGCCAGGAGCCCGTAGCCCGGCACGTCGAGCACCGACAGATAGACGCCGTCGCCGGTCTCGTAGGCCACCTCTCGAGCCACCAGATCCGAGACCAGGGCCACCATGCGGTCCACATAGGCGGTGGCGTGGGGAGTCTCGTCCGGACGCAGCACCCCGAGGGCGTCCATGGCCGCCCACCACACGCCCTCATAGGTGGCGGTGAGCTCGGCGGGTTCGATGCCCCGCTCCGCGGCCCGTTTGATGATGTTGTCCTCGATGTCGGTGACATTGGAGACGTAGGTCACCTCCAGGCCGGTAAAGATCAGGTACCGGCGGAGGACGTCGAACACCAAGGTGAACCGTCCATGGCCGAGGTGGGGCTCGTCGTAGACGGTGGGCCCGCACACGTACATCGACACCTGCCCCGGGGTACGCAGACGGAGGGGCGCCACCTCGCCGGTGGCGGTGTCGTGGAGCCGGAGCACGCAGGGTACGGTAACCCGATCATGACAACGGACGCGACGGGATCGACGGGCCGGGAGGTGCGTGCGGCGGGAATCCCGGAGAAGCCCGGACTGGAGGGCCTCGAGGCCACCTGGTCGGCGCGTTGGGAGGAGGACGGCACCTACGCCTTCGACCGGTCGGCCCAACGCGGCCGGGTCTTCTCCATCGACACCCCCCCGCCCACGGTTTCGGGTTCACTCCACATCGGCCACGTCTTCTCCTTCACCCACACCGACGCCGTGGCCCGATTCCACCGCATGCGGGGGCGGGCGGTCTTCTACCCGATGGGGTGGGACGACAACGGGCTGGCCACCGAGCGCCGGGTCCAGAACTACTTCGGCGTCCGGTGCGACCCCGGCCTCCCGTTCGATCCGGACTTCAGGGCGCCCGACGAGCCACCCGACGACCCCATCTCCATCTCGCGGCCCAGCTTCGTGGCCCTGTGCAACCAGCTCACGGTCGAGGACGAGCAGATCTTCGAGCAGCTGTGGCGGACACTCGGACTGTCGGTGGACTGGTCCCTCGCCTACACCACCGTCTCCGAGCGGGCCCGGCGGGTCTCCCAGCGCGGCTTCCTCCGACTGGCTCACCGGGGCCAGGCGGTGCAGCGAACGGCTCCGACCCTGTGGGACGTCGACTTCCGCACGGCGGTGTCCCAGGCCGAGCTCGAGGACCGCGAGCGCCCGGCCGCCTATCACCGGATCCGGTTCCCTCGCGTCGGCGTGGACGGTGCCGTCGACGTCGAGACGACCCGGCCCGAGCTGCTCCCGGCCTGCGTGGCCCTGGTGGCCCACCCCGATGACGCCCGCTACCGTCCCCTCTTCGGCACCGAGGTGCGCACCCCCCTGTTCGGCGTGCGGGTACCGGTCCTGGCCCACGAGCTGGCCGATCCCGAAAAGGGATCGGGAATTGCCATGATCTGCACGTTCGGCGACACCACCGACGTGCTGTGGTGGCGCGAGCTCTCCCTGCCCACCCGGGCCATCGTCGGGCGGGACGGCCGGCTGCTGCCGGTGGCGTGGGGCACCGCCGGGTGGGAGTCGGACGCCCCCGACGCGGCGAGCGCCAACTACGAGCAGCTGGCCGGCCGCACGGTGAAGCAGGCCCAGTCCCGCATCGTCGACGAGCTGGCCGGATCCGGGGCGCTGATCGGTGAGCCCCGTCCGATCACCCACCCGGTCAAGTTCTACGAGAAGGGCGAGCGGCCCCTCGAGATCGTCTCGTCCCGCCAGTGGTTCGTCCGGACCCTCCCGCTCCGCGACCGGTTGCTGGCCCGGGGCGAGGAGCTCCGCTGGCACCCGCCCTACATGGCCCACCGGTATCGGTCCTGGGTCGAGGGCCTCAACGCCGACTGGAACATCAGCCGTCAGCGCTTCTTCGGCGTCCCCTTCCCCGTCTGGTACCCGGTGGACGGGTCAGGCGAGGTCGTGTTCGACGCCCCGATCTTCGCCACCGAGGACCGGTTGCCGGTCGATCCCTCCACCGACGTCCCCGAGGGTTACACCGAAGCCCAGCGCGGACGCCCCGAGGGGTTCATCGGCGATCCCGACGTCATGGACACCTGGGCCACCTCGTCACTCACCCCGCAGATCGCCGGTGGATGGGAGGACGACCCGGACCTGTTCGCCCTGGTCTTCCCCATGGACCTCCGACCCCAGGCCCACGACATCATCCGCACCTGGCTGTTCTCCACCATCGTGCGCTCCGAGCTCGAGCACGGCTCCCTCCCCTGGTCCGATGCCGCCATCTCCGGTTGGGTGCTGGATCCCGACCGCAAGAAGATGTCGAAGTCCAAAGGCAACGTGGTGACCCCGCTGCCCCTCCTGGACAAGCACGGCGCCGACGCCGTCCGGTACTGGGCGGCCAGCGGGAGGCCGGGCACCGACACGGCAGTGGACGAGGGACAGATGAAGGTGGGTAGGCGACTGGCCATCAAGGTCCTCAATGCGTCGCGGTTCGCCCTCGGCCGCATCGTCGTTGCCGACGGAAGGGTGTCGGCCCCCGGGCCGGAGGCGATCACCGCTCCGATCGACCGGGCCATGCTGGAGCGACTGGCCGGGGTCATCGAGGAGTCGACGTCTGCGTTCGAGGCGTACGACTACGCCCGGGCCCTCGAGCGTACGGAGGCCTTCTTCTGGTCGTTCTGTGACGACTACCTCGAACTGGTCAAGGTCCGTGCCTACGGTGATGCCGCCGAACCTGGCCCCGCCTCCGCCCAGGCCGCGTTGGCGCTGGCTCTCTCGGCCCTGCTGCGCCTGCTGGCTCCCATCACGCCGTTCGTGACGGAAGAGGTGTGGTCGTGGTGGCAGGCCGGATCCATCCACGTCGCCGCCTGGCCGACTCCGGCGGAGTTCGGGCCGGGCTTGTCCGTCGGGGACACGGGTCCGGCTCCGGTGCTCGAGGTGGCGGCGGAAGTACTGGGCCAGGTCCGCCGGGCCAAGACCACCGCCAAGCGATCCATGCGCTCCGAGGTGGCGGTGCTGACGGTCAGCGACACGCCGGAGCGCATCGCCGCCCTGTTGTCGGCCCAGGGCGATGTCCGGGATGCCGGTGGGGTGCGGTCTCTGGTGACCAACGTGGCCGAGGTGGCGTCCGTGGAGGTGGTGCTGGCCGAAGCATGAGGGACCGCGCCGAGGGACCGGGCGCCGAAGCCGGCTCTAGGCCAGGTAGACGCTGAGGGCGGCGTCGGCCATCTCCTGGGGCGTGCCCTCCTGCTCGATCCGGCCGTGCACCATGATCGCGGCCCGGGTGGCCACCGAAAGCGCCGTGGTCACGAACTGTTCGACCAGCAGG
>DASZJN010000158.1:0-3684 GCA_035948045.1 Acidimicrobiales bacterium
GGGCCGTCCAGCCGCTGCAGGTTGCAGTTGACCACGAAGGTCAGATTGTCGAGGTGCTCCCGCCCCGCCATCCCGAGAGAACCGATGGTCTCCGGCTCGTCGAACTCGCCGTCCCCCACAAAGCCCCACACCCGACTGGCCGACGTGTCGGCGACCCCCCGGGCGTCGAGATACCGGGCCACGTGGGCCTGGGCCACGGCATTGAGCGGCCCCAGCCCCATCGACACGGTCGGGTACTCCCAGAACTCGGGCATCAACCGGGGGTGGGGGTACGAGGAGAGCCCGTCGGTCCCGACTTCGAACCGGAAGTTGTCCAACTGCTCCTCGGAGAGCCGGCCCTCGACGAAGGCCCGGGCGTAGATGCCCGGAGAGGCGTGGCCCTGGAAGTAGACCTGGTCCCCGGCCCGCCCCCCGTCCTTGCCCCGGAAGAAGTGGTTGAACCCCACCTCGTAGAGCGACGCCGAGCTGGCGTAGGTGGAGAGATGCCCCCCGATGGCCTCGGAGCGCACGTTGGCCCGGACCACCATCACCGCCGCATTCCAGCGGATGAAGGCCCGTATCCGCCTCTCGAGGAACTCGTCCCCCGGGAAGTCCGGCTCCTCGTCGGTCGGGATGGTGTTGACGTAGGGGGAGGAGACCGTGGCGGGAAAGTCCACCTGCTTCTGGCCGGCCCGCTCGAGGATCCTCATGAGCAGGTAGCGGGCCCGGGTCCGACCGTGGACGTCGACGACATCGTCGAAGGCATCCAGCCACTCCGAGGTCTCGACCGGATCCGCGTCGGCAAGCTGATGGCTCACTCCGTCGAACAGCACCCACCCATGCTTCCACCGCCAGTGCGGCAGGGGAAGTCATCCGCCGCTGCCTCAGGACATGACGCCTGTTGCCGGCTGATCGGGCCTGCCGGCTGATCGGGCATGCTGTCGCTATGAGCGAAACGCCATCCGACGAGCAGGTGACCGTGGTCTACACCGACGGATCCTGTCTCGGGAACCCCGGGCGGGGCGGATGGGCGTGGGCGGTGGACGGCGGGCCCTCGGACAGCGGCGGGGAGGCCCGCACCACCAATCAGCGGATGGAGGTGACGGCGGTGCTGCGGGCCCTCCAGTCCCTGGACGGCCCGTTGCACGTGGTCAGCGACTCGACCTACGTGGTCAACTGCTTCCGCAACCGGTGGTGGGTCGGGTGGAAGCGGCGGGGCTGGCGCAACGCCCAGGGCAAGCCGGTGGCCAACCAGGACTTGTGGAAGGAGCTGTTGGACCTGGCTCTCGACCCCTCGCGACCGGTGACCTTCGAGTGGGTCAAGGGCCACTCCGGAGACCGGATGAACGACGTGGTCGACCTGATGGCCACGCAGGCCGCCGCCCTGCAGTAGCCAGACGGCCCGCCGCCTCCGACCGCGTTTTGGCTCGGGTCCTCGCCTCCCGTAACCTGCTGGCATGGAGATCCAGGGAAGTTCCGCAATCATCACCGGGGGGGCCTCGGGCCTCGGGGAGGCCACCGCCCGCAAGCTGGCGGGCGAGGGGGTGCGGGTCACCGTCTTCGACCGCAACGAGGAGCGGGGCAAGGAAGTGGTGGCCGACATCGGCGCCAACGCCAACTTCATCGGCGGCGACGTGACCGAACCGGAAGACTGCCAGAAGGCGGTCGATCAGGCTGCTGAGGGCGGCAATCTGCGCATCGCCGTGAACTGTGCGGGGACTGGCTGGGTGGGACGGGTCATCAACCGAGACGGGACGCCCCACGACCTGGCCCCCTTCCAGTTCATCCAGAACCTCAATGTCATCGGCACGTTCAACGTAATGACCAAGGCAGCCTCGGCCATCGCCACCGTCGAGCCGCAGGCCGACGGGGAGCGGGGCGTCATCGTCAATACCGCTTCGGTCGCAGCCATGGACGGCCAGATCGGTCAGCTGGCCTACTCGGCCTCCAAGGGAGCCATCGTCGGCATGACGCTCCCGGCCGCCCGCGACCTGGCCGTGGTGGGCATCCGGGTCCTGGCCATCGCCCCTGGTCTCTTCGACACGCCGCTGCTGGCCATGCTCCCCGATGACGCCCGCAACGCCCTCGGAGCGTCGGTGAACTTCCCCAAGCGCCTGGGTGACCCGGCCGAGTTCGGTGAGCTGGTCGGCCACATCGCCGCCAACAGCTACCTCAACGCGGAGGTCATCCGGCTCGACGGCGGCATCAGGATGCCCCCGTAGTAGAGGCGGCAGGCGGGCGTCGGCCCGCCACCGCCGAGGGTAGCCGCGAAGGCCTCGGGGGCCATCCACGGCCGGCCCAATGGACGGAGCGCGTCCGACGTTCGCAGCGCCGAGGAGCGCGGGGCCGAACGGCGGGACCCGAGGTGACCCGGGGCCTTGGACCGGTAGGCTGGACGCACATCAGCCAGGAACGCGCGCACTCGATGGAGGTGGTTCTGACGGCACCTGAGGGATCACAGGAACAGTCGGCATCGGGGGGCACCGACAACGGGACGGGGGGAGACTCAGCCTTCGACGTGGTCATCATCGGCGCCGGCCCGGGGGGCTACTCCACGGCGCTCTACGGGGCGGCGGCCGGGTTGTCGGTGGCCATGGTCGAACTCGACAAGGTCGGGGGGACCTGCCTGCACCGCGGCTGTGTGCCCGCCAAGGAGTTCCTCGAGACGGCGGCCGTCTACCGCACCGTGAGCGGCTCCAGCCAGTTCGGGATCGGCGCTGAAGGAAGCGCGGGAAAAGATGACCAAGCGAGGCCGACGCTGGACTTCTCCGTCAGCCAGGCCCGCAAGCAACAGGTGGTCGAAACGCTGTTCAGGGGCCTCGAGGGGTTGTTGAGGGGGCGGGGCGTCTCGGTGTTCAGTGGCAGCGGCACGCTGCTGGCCGACCACCGCGTGCAGATCGCCGGCAACGACGGTTCGACCACCGAGATCACTGGCACCGATATCGTGCTGGCCGCGGGCTCGGTCCCCCGTACGATCCCGGGATTCGATGTCGACGGGAAGCTGGTCCTGACCTCGGACGAGGTCCTGGCCCTGGAGTCGCTGCCCTCGTCGGTGGCCGTAGTCGGTGGGGGTGCCATCGGGTGCGAGTTCGCCTCCCTGCTGAGTGACCTCGGCACTGCGGTCACCGTGTTCGAGGCCCTGCCGACGATCCTCGCCGGCTGCGACGATGACGTGATCAAAACGGTGGCCCGCTCCTTCCGTCGGCGAGGCATCGACGTCAAGACAGGCGCCCGCCTTCAGGGCCACACGCCCGATCCGTCTGGAACGGGAACCGTCGTGTCCTACGACGACGGGGGGAAGCTGGCGGTGGACGCCGTCGTCATCTCGGTCGGTCGTCGCCCGCGTACCGAGGGTCTCCTCGGCCCGGGGACCGGCGTGGTGGTCGACGATCGGGGGTTCGTCCTTGCTGACGCGACCATGCGCACGGCCGCGGACGGGGTGTGGGCCGTTGGTGATGTGGTCGCCGACACCCCCCAACTTGCCCATGTCGGCTTCGCCGAGGGGATCGTGGTGATCAAGAGCATCCTGGGCGAGCCGGTCCTGCCGGTGGACTACGACCGGGCGCCCTGGGCCATCTACTGCCACCCCGAGGTGGCGTTCGCCGGACTCACCGAAGCGGCGGCCCGCGAGGCCGGATATGACGTTGTGGTCAAGAAGGATCCGTTCGGGGGCAACAGCCGGGCCCGCATCATCGGGGACACCGA
>DASZJN010000159.1:0-7545 GCA_035948045.1 Acidimicrobiales bacterium
ACGGTGGTATCGGTGAATCCAGTGGTGGGAGCGACCAATGTGGTCAGGGGCGCATAGGTGCCTCCGTTCACACTGCGAGTGATGGCGTAGCTGGTGATGGTCCCGCCGGTCTCAGTAGAGGCGTTCCAGTTGACCTGGATCGAGGACGACGACGTCGCCGTGGCCGTCACGTTGCCCGGGGTCGAGGGGGTGGCCGAGTTGCTGGTCGGCGTATAGGAGTGCTGGTCGAACACCTTGCCCGCCGCGTTGGTCGGCGAGACCGTGATGGTGTTGCCGGAGACGGTGACCTTCAGGAAGTTGTAGACGTCGGCCGCCGATTGCGGCGTGGTGGTGAGGGGTCCGCAGGTTGACCCGGAGCCGCTGGTGGGGCCGGCGCCGCTCGGGCTCCACCCGAGGGCATAGACGTCGGCGGTGGCCAGGAAATTCGTGCAGGTGGAGCCTCCGTTGACCGGTTCGAGCACGCCACCGCCGCCGCCGGTCACGTAGTTGGTGATCTGACCGGCTTGCCGCGGGATGATCCGCTGGTAGGTGTGGGCGTGGCCGTTGAAGGCGATGGAGACTCCACCGTTGGCGAGCAGGGCCTCGAGGCTGGAGGAGGCGTTGGGATTGGCCGTGCTGTTCTGGAGGTTGGTGTCGCTGGCCTGGGTCGAATTGTCGGAGCGGAGCGGGAAGTGGAAGACGGCCATCTTGACGCCGCCCGGATGGCTGGCCAGGTCGGCAGCCAGCCACTGGTACTCCGGCGAGCTGGGGGTCCAGTGTTGGTCGTAGTCGACCTGGTAGAGGTTGGAGGTCCCGACGTTGCTGTCGCCCCAGGACGCGTCCAGCACGTAGATGCGGACGTTCCCGGTGGAGATGGCGTACCAGTCGGCCGGTTCGGTGCTCGGGTTGGTCAACCCGTCCGCGGGCACCGGGGGATACGACTGGTAGGCGTAGGCCCCGGAGGATGCTGCGGTGCTGTTCGATTCGGGCCAGACCCGTAGGCCGTCCACGTTCTGGCCGTGGTTGCCGACGACGCTGAAGGTGGGGATGCCGCCGGTCTGCGGCCAGTAGGACGTCCCGAAGATGTCACTGACCTGTGACCCGACCTGTTGCAGGTCGCCGTAGTTGTCCTGGGTGCCCCCGGCGTAGGCCACGTCGCCGGCCGTGACGGCGAACTTGGCGCCTGATGACCCGATCAGGGAGTCGATGGCGGCCTGGTTGGTGTTGAGCGAGCCGGCGTAGTCGACCCCACTGGAATAGTTGGTCTCGCCCAGATCGCCGACCACGTCGAAGGTGAGAGAGGTCGAGGATCCGACGGTGTCGAGGGTCGTGAACGTAGGCGATGAGTTACTGCCCAACAGATCGACGGCAGTACTCGAAAACACGCGGTAGCAGTAGGTCGTACCCGGGTTGAGCCCGCTGATCACCGCGGTGGACTGGTACTCGGACTTTCCGACGACGGTGAATTGGCGTGATGTGATGCTCGGTGGGGTTCCGGCAGCCGGGAAGGAGGCCGGAAGGGTTGAGGGGACTGTCAACGTGGTGGCGGTGCAGCTACCCGATGGTCCATATTTGAGGGTGCCGACAGCAGCGCTGCTGGTGGCCCAGGTCACGTCGGCCGAGGTCTGGGTGAGGTCGGTCACGTACGGGGCCCGGGTGAGAGACGCGTTGAAGCCGCCGTACGGCGTCACCGGAACGGGCTGGTCGGGCGGAGCGCCGGCGGCCAGGGAGATGGTCGACACCATCGTTGCCAGCACGACCACGCCCACAACCGAACCAATCGTCAATCGCTTCAGCATTCCACCACGTCCCTGCCTACCTATGCTGTTACGGCAATTTGCCCCCGACTTCGACTACCGTCCCACATCCCCGCGTCAGAGTTCAATGGAATGAATTCTCAAGATTGGCCGTCGGCCTTATCTACTACGCTGAGCGTTTGGCTGACCGCTTAACGTAGAGATTGACCACGGATGGTCGAGGTCGGTACTGACGGGGGATCCCGCCGACACTGGTTCTGTGCCCAAACCAAGGAACCGGGAAGATGCCGGTAAGGGCTGGATGGCAGCAATGAGGGCTGCGGTGTTCCTAATGCCCCTTGGAGCGCCGGTGGATCGCTACAACTGCAGAGGCGGGCTCAAGCTGTGCCCGCTCGTCATTCGTACCTTGTCAGAGGTCCCATTTTGGCGATATTCCGCATATCGGCGCCTATGGGTGCGTGTTTTCGTCCCAAATGAGTCCTCCGCTTCCTCGGTTTCCACACGCGAGAAAACGGGTGTCAGCAATCGCAAATGGCAATCGAATGCTGGGATGGAGACGATCCCGTGCTCCTCTGCTAGGGACCTGGTCGGGCCGTGATCCCCCACGATCCCGTCCACCGGCCCCCGGGGCGCAGCACAACCACGTCGGTCCCTGATCGCAGCGCGTCGGGAGGACAGCTCATGGGCTCCACGGCCACCGCGGTCCTTCGCTCATCGGCGTCGAGCGAGTCGCCGGTGTAGACCATCACGTAGCCGAATCGGTCGTCTACCCACAGGGTGGCGCCGCCCCGTCCGTCCGGGTGATCGAGATCCACTCGGGCTCGGCCGTCGGCGTCACGGCGCAGACCGGTGAAGCAGGTATCGAGCCGGGTCACACCGATGAGGCGGCCTTCATTGAAGTCGAATTCGGTTCCCGACACGGGGCATTCGCCGGTGGGGAGACCCCGATCGTCGGCGGTCAGCCGCCGATCGGCCGAAATCCTCAGTCGCGCCTGGTCCACAGTGGCCACCCCCACCGTGAGATACGGATGGAAGCCCAAGCCGAAGGGAAGGTCGGCCGGCCCGAGGTTGTCGGCGTCGGTCGCCACGGTGAGACCGTCTCGCCCCAGTCGGTACTCGACGGTCAGCCCCAGGGAGTATGGATAGCCGGGAGAGGGATAGAGCTCGCAGGCCATGGTGACCCGATTCTGGGCCCGGCTCACCATGCGCCACGGGAGCCACCGGACCAGGCCGTGGATGGCATTGCTGCGGGACGGCTCATTCAGCGGAGCCTGGGACTCGCGCTCCTCGAAGACGTAGCGGCCGTCGCCCAGCCGGTTTGGCCACGGTGCCAGCACCTGGCCACGACCGCCGCTGCTCCACTCCCCCGGTCCGAATCCATCGATCACCGGACGGTCGTCGACGGTGAAGGAGCGGAGCGTTGCCCCGACCTCGGTGATCACGGCCCGCTGGTGGCCGTGGCCGATGACCCATTGGTCACCGGTAGCAGGGGTTGTTTCCGCCGGTCGCTGGTCTTCTGCAGGGGATCGGGGTGTCATGATCGTGATAGCTCGTCCGTCGGATCAGCTGATCCCGGGGTGGCCGGCGTCGACCGATATGGTAGGTGATGAGGCCGCAACGGCCCGGCGGATCACCTTTCGGACCTCATCCTCCGTCTCTGAACCCGCTGTGATCTCGATCTGCCCGCGAAATGGAACCTCCTCGATGCGCATTCTGATTACTAACGACGACGGGGTGTTCGCCCCCGGCATCGCGGCTTTGGCCCGCGGCCTGTCCTCGGCGTTCGGCGACCAGAACGACCTGGTGATCGTGGCACCCCTGACCGATCACAGCGGTGCCGGTGCTGCCGTGGGCCCCGTCTACGAGCGCGAGTCGATCCCGTACGAGTCCGTCCAAATCCCCGGCCTCGGCCGCGATGTTCCCGCCTTCGGCATCGAAGGGCCACCGGCCCTGGCCGTCATCCTGGCCTGTATCGAGGGATTCGGCCCTCGCCCCGACCTGGTGGTGTCCGGCATCAACCACGGCATCAACGCCGGCCGCTCTGCTCTTCACTCGGGCACGGTGGGCGCCACGCTCACCGGCGCCCAGTTCGGCATCTGCGGTCTGGCCGTCAGTATCGCCTGGGGCGACGACCCGGTGCCATGGGAGACCCCGGTGCGGCTGGCCGCAGGCATCGTGCCGACGCTGGCGGCCATGCCACCGGCCACTGTCCTCAACCTCAATGTGCCCGCCGTTCCCCCGGATGCGTTGCGGGGCCTCAGACACGGAGCGCTGGGCACGATCGGCCTGATCCGATCGGTCCGTCCGGAGAACACGCCCAACCCGGTGCCCGGCACACCCATCGACAGGACGGGTGGGGCCATCACCCTCACGCTGCGAGGCAAAGGGGAGGGCGCCGACACCATCGAGGAGCGAGCCGAGCTGGAACCCGATTCCGATGCCGCGCTGCTCGCCGAGGGGTGGGCGACCGTCACGCCGCTGTTCGGCGTCCATGAGGACCGGTCGGACCGGGGCAACCGCGCCCTCGCAGCCGCTCTGGCCACCTTCGCTCCTCTGACGACCTGACCCAGGGGACGAACTGACCCAGCGGGTGAGGCAGGGTGGACGTCCGCCGGTCGAGGCCGACGGTCGACGTCGCCTCGCCCCAGCGACGAACGAGACCGCTCAGCCCAATTGCTGGTCCAACCAGTCGAAGGTGACCTGGGCCGAGAGTCGGATGTTGTCCGACTGGACGTGAGTGGACGCGCCATCTTCGGCCTTGAAGACAACGGGCGTGACCGGCCCCTCGACCTCACCGATGAAGGCTTCGAACTGGGCCGTGGGCTCAGGCCCCTCGCGGTCCCCGATGAGGGCCAGGACCGGGCAGACGATGGCCGAGGCCAAGGGGCCCAGCCGGTACCCGAGGATGGTGTCGCGCCACGCATGGAAGGACGGCACGCCGAAGCGAAGGCAGATGGCTGCGATCCCCCACTGCATCTGTCGGGGCATCAGGTCCTCGGGGACTCCGATCACGTCCTCGGGCCTGATATCGCGTGACATCCGGAAGACCTCGGTCCCGACCCACGCCTCCAGGTACCGGCTCATGTCCACGACCGGCGGATTGGCCACCAGGGCGCCAACCCGGGAATCGACGGCGGCGCTGCGGGCGGCGAAGTACGAGCCGAAGCTCTGGCCGGCCAGCGCCAGGCGGTCCGCGTCCACGTCCTGGAGACCGCAGAGATGATCGAGCACGGCGCCGAGCGGCACTTCGTAGTCGGGCCGGAAGGTCATCGTCGGATTGCCACGCATGCAGCCGGGTTGACCGGGCCCGTCGAAGACAAACACGTTCCACCCGCGCTCGGCCCCGGGCGCGCCGAGGTGGAAGTAGAGCTCCTCGGCGCTCGAGTCGAAGCCCCCCACTCCGACGAGGGTGGGACGCCGGCCATCAATCCCGAAGTCGATCGAGGGGGGTGGGCGGACCAGATAGCCCGGAAGTGATCCGCCCTCGAAGGGCACTTCGACCAGCTCCACGGGGCGCTCCATCAGCGCCGCCGCGTGGGCGAAGCACTCTTGGCTCCGCCCTCCCAGGTCACGGGATCCTCCTTCGATACCGTCCCCGTAGTACTCGGCTGTCCGGTAGTACGTCGACGCCCGCAGCAGGTGGTCGCGGCCACTGACCCGGCGACCGGCGTCCAGACAGGCCCTCCCCCGGTCCTCGATCCGACGGGCCAAGCGCTCAAAGGCCAGGGCCCAGCTCCTCGGGCTGCCATCGGTGATCTCCGCCACGACGGCCAGACACTCGCCTACCGTCGAGCCGCCGTAGTCGGCCACGCCCAGGGCCCGGATCAGCTGATAGTTGAACTCGTCGTCCCGAAACCCCTCAATGCGGATGGCGCTTCGGACGACGTCGGAGTCTTCGAAGGACACGGCACTCGTTTCTGGTCCGGTCGAATACAGCGGGCGCCGGACCGTGGCGGCCCAGTGGTCATTGTGCCCGACGTCGGGCCTACCCTGTGTCATGCGCGTCGCCGCCATCCAGACCACGGCGGGCCCCGAGCGTGAGCGCAACCTCGATGCGGCCGTCCCCCTGGTGGAAGAGGCGGCCCGGGCGGGTGCGGAGCTGGTGGTCCTTCCGGAATACTTCTCGGCAGCCGGGAGCCCCGACGTCCTGCGCCGATACGCCGAGCCGCTCAATGGGCCCACGTACACCTGGGCGTCGCATCAGGCCCGGCGGTGGAACATCCGAGTCGTGGCGGGCACCTTTCCCGAGAGGCCGCAGGAGAGCTCGGAAACGGCCCCCGGCCGCGACCGGACCGGCCGACGCCTCTTCAACACGAGCTGTCTCATCGGTCCGACCGGAAGATTGGAGGCGGTCTACCGGAAGATTCATCTCTTCGATGTGGAGCTCGACGAAGTCACCATCTGCGAGTCCGCCACCATCGCCCCGGGGGAGGAGCTGTGCATCGCCCCCTTGACTCCCCCATCGGGACCGACCGACAGCAGCCCTCCGATGCTCGGTCTGTCGATCTGCTACGACCTCCGCTTCCCGGAGCTCTACCGCATCCTGACGCTCCTCGGGGCCACGGTGGTGGCCGTGCCCTCCGCCTTCACCGCCGCCACCGGTCCCGCGCACTGGGAGTTGCTGCTGCGCGCCCGGGCGGTCGAGAACCAGGTCTTCGTGATCGGCGCCGGACAGGTCGGTGACCTTCCGCCCGGGATGCCGTCCTGTCACGGCCATTCGATGATCGTCGACCCGTGGGGGACGATCATGGCCGAGCGGCTCGACCCCACACCGGGTGTGGTCGTCGCCGACCTCGATGCCGATCAGCAACGGCGGATCCGATCCGACCTGCCGGTGTTGGCACATCGTCGGCCCGCGGCGTACCGTTGGCCGGATGATAGAGGCAAGTAGGCAATCGGAACAGGTGGGTGGAAGTTCATCGAACGGTTCATCCGACACCGCGGCACGGTCGTCGGCCGCCACACCGCCCTACGAGGTGGGCATGTTCGACTCCGATGGCCTGCAGCTCTACTACGAGATCCACGGACACGGTCCGCGGGTTCTCGTATTCATGCATGGCATCCTGATGGACTCCAACATGAATCGCCGGTTGGCCAACGACTTGGCCGCCAGGGGCAACCGGGTGATCCTGTTCGACCTGCCCGGCCACGGGTTGTCGGACAAGCCGCAACGGGCTTCCGCCCATCGGATGGACACCTATGCCGAGCACGTCGTGGCCCTGCTGGACCACCTCGGAATCGACAAGGCCGTGGTGGGCGGGGTGTCGCTGGGGGGCAACGTCAGCCTGCTGGTGGCCGCCCTGGCCCCCGAGCGGGTGCAGGCCCTTGTCATCGAGATGCCTGTCCTCGAGTGGGCCGTGCCGGCCGCGGCCATCACCTTCATTCCCATGCTCTTGGCTGTCCACTTCGCCCGACCGCTGGTCAGGAGGGCGGCGTCGGTCGTCCGGCGGCTGCCTCGCACCGGCAACGGCCCCGTCGACAGTGTCATGAACACGCTGTCCAATGATCCCATCGAGACGGCCGCGGTGCTGCACGGGGTCCTGGCCGGTCCGATCGCCCCGACCGTCGACCAGCGTTCTGCGATGAAGATGCCGGCGATGGTCATCGGCCATGAGGTGGACAGGATCCACCCGTTCCACGATGCAGAGCAACTGGCGCGACGTCTCCCCGGTGGGAAGTTGGTACAGGCCAACTCCCTGCTCGAACTGCGCATGCACCCCGAACGGCTGACCGAGCAGATCGCTCAGTTCCTCGATGATGTTTGGGGCCCCCAGGCGCAGCGGGACCTCAAGGTGGGCTGAGGCCTCAG
>DASZJN010000160.1:0-1904 GCA_035948045.1 Acidimicrobiales bacterium
CCATTCCGGGTGCATCGAAGATCCGTTGGGTCATCGGCGTGTCGATGAAGCCGGGACAGACGGCGTTGACTCTGATGCCGCGTCCCGCGTAGTCGATGGCCATGCTCCTGGTTAGCAGCACCACGCCGCCCTTCGACGCGCTGTAGACACTGCCACCGGCAGTGCCCTCCAATCCCTCGATGCTGGCAATGGTGACGATTGCACCTCGGGATCCGCCGACTGGCGTTTGCCCCAACATGGTTTCGATGGCGTGCTTGGCAACCAGGTAGGTCCCGGTCAGGTTTACTCCGAGCACCCGATCCCACTCTTCGATCGGAAGCATGTGCACCGGGCCTCCGCCGGCCACCCCGGCGGCGTTCACCACCCCGTCGATGCGACCCCCGAACCGGGATGCGGCTGCGACCAGTTCGATCACCGATGCCTGGTCGGCCACATCGACCAGGTGGAAGTCCCAGGCGTTCTTCGCCCCCTGCTTCTCCGGCCGGCCGGGAGGAGCGACGATGTCTGCGCCCATCACCCTTGCCCCCTCGTCGATCAGCCGATTGACGCATGCCCATCCAATGCCCGAAGCGGCCCCGGTGACGATGATGCACTTGTCGGCTAGTCCGTTCATCGGTTCTCCTCTTAGGGGCGGAAGACGACCTTGATGGCCTTCGATGCATCCCGTCCGATTGCCGTCTCGACGGCCTGGCGATACTCCTCGAGTGGGTATTCGTGGGTCACCACCACCTGGTCGGGCAGAAGTCCGGCTGCGAGAATGTCGAGAGCGCGATCGACGGAGTGGCGTCCAGGCCCTCCGGCCAGGCCGGGGGAGGAACCTGCATCAACGGTGTGGTCGATCGAACCGACCAGCGCGGCTTCCTTGTACCAGATCGGAGTCAGATCCACCTCACTGACGCCGGCGGCGCCGAGTAGGAGGACGGTGCCACGATTGCCAACCGCACGCAATGCCTCGGTGACCGACTGCGGCGAGCCCACTGCCTCGACCACGTAAGGGAAACCGCCCATCAACATGACGTGCGCCTTGCGACCGACCACCCGGGCGCCGACGATACGCGCCAGCTCTTCGAAGTGTGCGTTGGTGGGAACGGTCCGCACCACATGATCGGCACCACATGCGGTAGCAGCCTCGGCCTGATGGGCGTGCCGGGCGAGTACGGTGACCGGGCTCTTCGGAAACAGGCCCTTGACCGCGGCCACGGTGGCGAGTCCGATGATCCCGGATCCCACGACCAACACCGGCTGACCATCGCTGGGTGGAGCCCGGAGGAGGCCGTGACAGGCGATGGAGACCGGCTCGTACAGGCTGGCCGCCCGGTCGGGGATCGCGTCGGGCAGGGGGTGGAGCATCGAGTCGTGGGCCAGCACGGTCTCGGCCCAGCCCCCGCCGAGGTCCCGGGTGAACCCGAGGGAGCGGCCCGAGCTCACGATGCCGCTGTCCAGGGTCAGACAGGAGGAGGTCCAGCCGCGACCGCAGTTGGCGCAGGGCGGATCGATGCCCCGGGGCAGGCAGGGGATGCAGGGGTCGACGACCACCCGGGTCCCCGGCTCCAGGGAGCACCCGGCGCCGGCCTCCACGATGCGGCCCGCCGTCTCGTGCCCGAGGACGAAGGGGAACGTGCCGATGGAGGCGAGCGTGGGCGAGGGACCGGTGTTGTGCGCGAACAGGTGGAGGTCGCTGCCGCAGATCCCGCCCGTCGTCACCTGCACCCGCGCCCACGCGGGCCCGGGCAGCTCGGGCTCGGGCAGGTCGACCAGCGAGGCCGGGAACTCGGGATCGGCCATGTCGAACACGACGGCGCGCACATCGGGAGCGTACGCCGCCACGTCCGGGGCCCACCGGGGACGCTGGCGTAAGGTGCCCCGTCATGCGGGTATCCGACGCCGCCCTCGCCGAGGTACGC
>DASZJN010000161.1:0-2333 GCA_035948045.1 Acidimicrobiales bacterium
CCCGGGACGGGGCCGGGACCGACGGATCGGATCGGAACGTGACGGTCTGTTCGACCTTGCCGGTGAAGCCGTGGCGTCGACACCACGAAGGATCGAGCTCTGCCGGCAGCTGGAGCCCTTCGGGAAGTCCGCCGGCCGGCGCCGCCAACCGTGGCCCGTCGCCGTGCCAGAAGACTGGCACTCCGAGCGCGGCCAGGCCAGACGGGAGCGCTCCTGTGGCAACTGACTCGACTCTCACGACGCGGCGCCCCCATCTCCATCGCCGTCCGGCACCGGTGAGGGCCCGGCGTCATCCGTTGGCTCCAATCCGGTCGTGCCCCTCCGTGCCTTCCCGCCGGCGCGGCGGCGCGGCGCCCCACGGGCCAGCAGATGCTCCTCGCCCTCCACCCAACGGGCCATGGCCCACAGCAGATCGGACAACCGATTGAGGTACTGGCCCACCAGTGAGTCCGCGATGGGGGCGGACACCAACAGACGTTCGGCCCGCCGGACAACCGTTCGGGCCAGATCCAGCGCAGCCGATGCCCGATTGGCCCCGGGCACCACGAATTCGGTGGGCATGTCGAACCGATCGATCAGATCGTCAATCCGCTCCTCGAGGGCCGCGACCATCTCGGGGGTGACCAGGGTCGTGCCCGCCTTCAACTTCGAGCGCTTGGACGGGTCCGTGGCCACCTCGGCCATCAGCACGTACAGGTCCCGCTCGAGGCGCGTCAAGAGCTGATCCAGCTCGGAATCCGGGGCGGCCTCGGCGCGGGCGGCCCCCATGACCGCCTGTGCTTCGTCCACGGTGCCGTTGATCTGCATGACCAGCGAGTCCTTGCGGACCCGACCTCCGTAGAGGAGCCCGGTGGTGCCGTCGTCGCCCGTCTTCGTATAGATCTTCAGCACGCCGTCATCACCGGAACGATGCTAAACGACATTGATGGAACCCCCTCTCGCCTCACTGCTGCAGCCCACACCCGCCTCCGGGCGCCGGAGGATTGACGAGTGCCGTCGCCCGGGGGTGGGCGGAGTTGGCGCTGGACGTGGCTCTCCCCGGTAGCCTTCAGGGGTCATGACCACTGAGAACGACCCGCCCTCCAGCTACCTGCAGGCCGCCGCCGAGCGCGTGCTCATCTTCGACGGCGCCATGGGCACCAACCTCCAGTTGGCCGACCTGACCGCCGATGACTTCGGGGGCCCCGACCTCGAGGGCTGCAATGAGCTCCTGGTCGTCAGCCGCCCCGAGGCTGTGGACCGGGTCCACCGGTCCTTCTTCGAGGTCGGATGCGATGTCGTCGAGACGGATACCTTCGGGGCCTTCGCCCCGGTGCTGGCCGAGTACGGGCAGGCCCACCGGGTGCGGGAATTGAACCTGGCCGCCGCCAACCTGGCCCGAGGGGCCGCCAACGACTTCTCGACACCGGACAGGCCCCGCTGGGTGGCCGGGAGCATCGGACCGGGGACGAAGTTCCCGACCCTCGGCCAGATTCGCTACGCCGACCTGCGGGGCTTCTACGAGGAGCAGGTGGCGGCGCTGATCGAGGGCGGCGTCGACCTGATCATCATCGAGACGGTCTTCGATCTCCTCCAGGCAAAGTCGGCCATCAACGGTGCCCGACGGGCCATGCGGGCTGCCGGTCGCCGCCTGCCCATCCAGACTCAGGTCACCATCGAGCTGACCGGCACCATGCTCCCCGGTACCGAGATCGGCGCTGCACTCTGCGCCCTCGAAGCCATGGACGTCGACATCATCGGCCTCAACTGCGCCACCGGCCCGTCCGAGATGTTCGAACCACTGCGACACCTCACTGGCCATGCCTCGACGCCGGTCTCGTGCCTGCCCAACGCCGGACTTCCCTCGGTGGTCGACGGCGCCATGCACTACGACCTGACTCCGGATCAGTTGGCTGACTTCCATCGTCAGTTCGTGAGCGAGTTGGGCGTCTCGGTGATCGGGGGGTGCTGCGGCACAACGCCCGCCCACCTGGCCGCAGTCGTGGAGGCGTGCGCCGACCTCACTCCGGCCCCCCGTCACATCGAACATGAGCCCGGTGCCGCGTCCATCTACACCCAGGTCTCCTTTGAGCAGGACACGTCGTTTCTGGTCATTGGCGAGCGCACCAACGCCAACGGCTCCAAAAAGTTCCGAGAGTCCATGCTCGAAGCGGACTGGGACACGTGTGTGGCCATGGCTCGAGACCAGATCAAGGAGGGCTCCCACCTCATCGACGTCTGTGTGGACTACACCGGCGCCGACGGTGTCGCCGACATGGAGCAGGTCGTGTCCCGATTTGCCACCCAGTCCACCGTCCCCCTGGTGGTCGACTCCACGGAGGCCCCCGTGGTGG
>DASZJN010000162.1:0-7349 GCA_035948045.1 Acidimicrobiales bacterium
CTCAGATGGAGCTCGATGGCCTCGGTCCCGGCGTTGACCGGGTCGATCCCGGCTTCTCCGGCCCACAACTCCCACACCGCGATGTCCCGGCGGTAGGCCACCAGGGTGTTCCGGGACCGCCCCTTCTCCACGGCCAGCCACGACAGGTACTCCTCGGCACCGTTCGAGAGTGGCGGGCTCATCGTGGGCCGTTCACCGGCCGGCGGCCAGGCGCCGCTGGGCCAGGCCCACGCCCAGGATGGTCGAAGCGTCGACGATCGTCCCGTCGTCGACCAGGGCATCGAAGCGGGCGAGCGGCACTTCTTCGATCTCCATGTAGCGCTCCTCGATCCCCTGCCGGTCGGCCGCCACCGGGCTGAGCCCGGTGGCCAGGTAGACGGCCGAGAGCTCGTCGCAGAATCCCGGCGTGATCGCACACCGGGTTAGCAGGCTCAGGTCGCGGGCGGAGTACCCCACTTCTTCGGCCAGCTCGCGCCGGGCGGTGACCTCGTCGGGCTCCCCGTCCACGTCACAGGTCCCGGCCGGGATCTCGAGGAGCCACTGGTCCAGGGCCGGCCGGTATTGATGCACCATGACCACCGCCTCCGCGTCGGTGACCGCTACCACGGCGACCGCACCGGGATGGCGCACGACGTCCCGCTCGAAGGACATCCCGTCGGGGTCGACGAAGGTCGCCTTGCTGAGGGAGATGATCCACCCCCGGTGGAGGACCTCCTCATCGACCATCTCGAACCGGGGCCGTCCGCTGACGTCCCCCGGTTGGCCGGCCTCAGCCGTCGGCATCGATGACAGGTAGGCGGGGATCCCGGCCCTCGGCCCGGTCCAGGGCCGCTTCCACCAGCTCGCGGAAGAGCGGGTGGGGTTGATCGGGACGACTCTTGAATTCGGGGTGGGCCTGGGTCCCGACCCAGAAGGGGTGACCGGGGAGCTCGATGAACTCGACCAGACGGCCGTCGGGCGAGATGCCCGAGCACACCAGGCCGACGTCTTCGAGGCGGGTGCGGTAGCGGGGGTTGACCTCGTAGCGGTGCCGATGGCGCTCCGACACCACCTCGGTGCCGTAGGCCTTGGCCACCTGGGACCCGGGGAGCAACCGGGCGCTGTAGGAGCCGAGGCGCATGGTGCCGCCCTTGTCGACCACGTCGTTCTGGTCGTCCATCAGGTCCACCACCGGATACGGCGTGGTGGGGTCGAACTCGCGGGAGTTGGCCCCCTCGAGCTTGGCCAGTGACCGGGCCGTCTCGATGATCATCACCTGGAGCCCGAGGCACAGTCCCAACAGGGGCAGGTCGTGTTCACGGGCGTAGTGGGCGGCGGCGATCTTGCCCTCGATGCCGCGTTCGCCGAAGCCGCCGGGTATGACCAGGCCGTCGAAGCCCCGCAGGCCGTCGTGATCCAGGAGGTCGGGGACGTTGGCGGCCTGGATCCATTCGATCTGGACCTTGGCCCCGTGGTGGAACCCGGCATGGCGGAGCGACTCGACCACCGAGAGATAGGCATCGGGAAGGTCGACGTACTTGCCGATGATGCCGATCCGCACCGGCCGGACCGCGGCGTCGACCTGCTTGACCAGGTGCTCCCACCCGCTCAGATCGATCGGATGGGAGTCTTCGTCGTAGCCCAACAGCCGCAGGACGTAGCGATCCAGCCCCTCTTCGTGGAGGACCAGGGGGATCTGGTAGATGTTGGCGGCGTCGACGGCGGACACCACCGCCTCGATGGGCACGTCGCACAGCAGCGAGATCTTGCGCTTGAGGTCGTCGGAGATCATCCGGTCCGACCGGCACACGATGACATCGGGCTGGATGCCCCGGCTGCGCAGTTCGGTCACCGAGTGCTGTGTCGGTTTGGTCTTCTGCTCGCCCGAGGGACCGAGGTAGGGCACCAGGGTCAGGTGCACGTAACAGACGTTCTCCCGGCCTACGTCCCGACGGAATTGGCGGATGGCCTCGATGAACGGGACGATCTCAATGTCGCCCACGGTGCCGCCGATCTCCACGATCACCACGTCCACGTCGTCGGTGCCGAGCCCTTTGACCCGCTTCTTGATCTCGTCGGTCACGTGCGGGATGACCTGCACCGTCTTGCCCAGGTAGTCGCCCCTGCGTTCCTTGGCGATGACCGACGAGTAGATCTTGCCGGTGGTGGCGTTGGAGTCGCGGTGGAGGTTCTCGTCGATGAACCGCTCGTAGTGGCCGAGATCGAGGTCTGTCTCCCCGCCGTCCTCGGTGACGAAGACCTCCCCGTGCTCGAACGGGTTCATGGTGCCCGGATCGACGTTGATGTACGGGTCGAGCTTGCACATGGTCACTCGCAGGCCGCGGCACTTGAGCAGCCGACCCAGTGACGATGCGGTGAGACCCTTTCCCAACGAGGACGACACCCCGCCGGTGAAGAAGATGAACTTGGTGTCGTTGGCGCTCCCCTCGATCAGACCGTGGGGACCGGCCGAGCTGGCTGGCGACAGGGCACCGGGCCAATCATCCGGAGGGGATTCGAAGGGTGCCGGAGGGGATTCGAAGGGTGCGTCGGCCACCGATTGCTCCGCGAGCAGTTCCGGCCGGCCATCCATGTCGGGCACCTGTCGAGGCTAGCGGAATCAGGCGGCACAACGTGCGGACCCCTGCGGTCGGCCGACCTTCGAACCCCTCGCCCATCACCGTTTAACGGGCTCCGGGACCCCGTCCAACAACTCCCGGGCGTGGCGTCGAGCCGAGGCGCTGTCGGGACGGCCCGACAGCATCCGGCTGATCTCGACGACCCGGCCCTCGACGTCCAGAGCCGACACCTCGGACCGGGTTCGCCCGTCCTGCTCGACCTTCCGCACCTCCAACTGGTGGTCGGCGAGGGCGGCCACCTGAGCCAGATGGGTGACCACCAGCACCTGGGCGTGGTGCCCAAGACCGGCCAGCGCGGCACCGACAGCGGTGGCCGCGGCGCCACCTACCCCGGCGTCGACTTCGTCGAAGACCATCACCCCCGGGGAGTCGGTGACGGCCAACCGTACGGCCAACCTGGTGCGGGCCAGCTCTCCCCCGGACGCGACTTTGGCCAGAGGCTGGACCGGCTCGCCGGGGTTGGCCCCGAGCGAGAACGCGACCTGGTCCGCGGGGCCGGGCCCGTCCACGGTGACCGAGAACCGGGCCGAGGGCATGGCCAGGCCCCGCAGGGTGGCCTCGATTTGGGCGGCCAGGCGGGGGGCGCTGTCCGTCCGGGCGCCCGCGACCTGTGCCTCTGCGTCTTCGAGGATCTCCCGGGCGGATCGGATCTCCCCGTCGAGCACGGAGGCCCGCTGCTCCTCGAGCTCGATGTCGGCCAGGCGGGCCCGGGCGTTCGACTCGAAGGCGAGCACCTCTGCGAGGTTGCTCCCGTATTTCCGCTCGAGCTGATGGAACATCTGGCGGCGGTTGCGGATCGCCTCGAGCCGTTCGGGGTCGTCGTCCCAGGTCTCCACCACCGTGCGGAGCTCGCCGGCCAGGTCGGAGAGCTCCGCCATGATCGAGCGCGTGCGGGCTTCGATCGAGGCCAGCGGCACCCGCCCGGCCAGGGCACGCGAGGCCGCCGCCAGCCGGTCGAGCGCGCTGGTCTCGTCCGATTCCGAGACCTCCGAAAGGGCCGCCGCCGCCGCCTGACGGTGGGCGGCCGCCGCCGCCAGTCGATCCTCCTCGACCTCCAGCCGATCGTCCTCGTCGGCGTCCTCGATGCCGGCCGCGGTGATCTCCTCGATCTCGTAACGAAGGAGGTCGACCTCCCGGGCGCGCTGGCGGGCATCGCCTCCCAACCCCTCGGACTCCCGGGTGAGCCGGCGCAGCTGGCGGCGGGCTTTGTCGAGGGCGCTGAGGTCGATGCGACCGAAGACATCGAGAGCACCGCGTTGGGCCTCGGAGTGGGTGAGCGACCGGTGCTGGTGCTGGCCGTGCAGCTCGATCAGCCTCCCGGCGATCTCGCCCAGCGCCCCGATGGTTGCCATGCGGCCGTCGATCCACGCCTTGGACCGGCCGCCGCGCATGACCGACCGGGCCAGGACCACCTCGGTGTCGGCCTCACCCCCGACCCCGTCGACGGCCTCGCCTTCGACACTGTCGACACCGTCGGCACCGCCCGTCGACACTCCGACATCGGCTCCGTCGGGGGGAAGTGAGCCTGCCGGCACGACAAACCGCCCCTCGACCACGGCCTCGCCGGCGCCGGACCGGACCACGGACGGGTCGGCTCGCCCTCCGAGCAGCAAGCCGAGCGCTTCGACGAGAAGCGTCTTCCCGGCGCCGGTCTCGCCGGTCAACGCCGTCATGCCCGGCCCCAACGACACCGTGACGTCGTCGATGACCCCGAGATTGCGGACGCGGAGCTCGACCAGGCTGGGAGGCAACGTGCTCGCCCCCCTACCGATCGGCGAGATGGAACTTCGCCCGGAGGATGGCGTGGAAGTCGCGGGCCCCGAACGTCACCAGCCGGGCCGGTTGGTCGCCCTCCGAGCATTCGACGGTGGCCCCCGGCGCCAGCACGGACACCGTCACCCCGTCGACGACCAGCACGGCGGAGCGGGGATCGCGGACCTCGAGCCGGAGATGCTCGCTCGGCTCGAGCACCAGGGCCCGATCGAAGAGCATGTGCGGTGAGACCGGGGTGACCACGATGGCCCGCAGCCGGGGTGAGAGCACGGGCCCCCGAGCCGAGAGGTTGTAGGCGGTCGATCCCGTGGGCGTGGAGACGAGCAGGCCATCGGCCGCGTAGGTGACGAACGGCCGGCCGTCGATAGAGGCGGCGACGCGCACCGTGTGCCCGGGCACGGTCTTCTCCACCGTGGCCTCGTTGAGTGCCGTCCGATGGGCGACCGGCTCGCCGTCGGGACCGGTCACGTCCACTGACAGCGTCATCCGCTCCTCTACCTGGTGCGAGCCGGAGAGGAAGCCGGCCAGCGCATCCTCGAGACCACTGGGCTCGACCTGGGTCAGGTAGCCGAGCCTCCCGATGTTGACCCCGAGGACGGGGATGCCCTTGGCCAGGGCCGCCTCCACAGAGCGGAGCAATGTCCCGTCGCCACCCAGGCTGACCAGCAGATCGGCTCCATCGGCGGAGACCGAACCGTCCGGTTGGAGCGCGGACACGGACTGGTGGCCCCGTTCGGCCAGCCAGGTGGCGGCGCGCTCGCTCAACGCCCTCGCCTCCGGGCGTTGGGAATTGGCATGGAAGGCGATGAGGGCCATGGTCCCTACCGCCTCGACCCGGTGGATTCGCCTTCTGCGACCGCGGCATCCAACAGGGCGGAGAGCTCCCGTTCCGGTGCCACGTCCTTCGTCCCGGGTCCTGGGTCCGAGGCTGTGGCGGCATGGATCAGGAACTCGATGTTTCCGGCGGACCCGGTGATCGGTGATGGCATGGCCCCCATGATGACTGCTCCGGCGGCCCTGAGCGCGCTCGCCACCTCGCCGAGCGTCCTCCGGTGGATGGTCGGGTCGCGGATGATCCCCTTGCCGCGGGACGCCTCCACCCGTCCGGCTTCGAACTGGGGCTTCACCAGGATGACCACCGACGCCCCCGGGACGGCGACCTCGCCCACCAGGACCGGGACGGCGCGGGTCACCGAGATGAACGAGAGGTCGGCGGTGACCAGGTCGACGGGGCGCCCGCCCACCGTCCCGAGGGTGACGTCCCGGATATCCGTGCGCTCGCAGTTGACGACCCGAGGGTCGGCCCGCAGCCGCTCGTGCAGTTGGCCCCGGCCCACGTCCACGGCCACCACCGAGGCCGCACCGGCCTGCAACAGGCAGTCGGTGAACCCCCCGGTCGAGGCGCCCGCATCGAGTGCCCGTTCCCCGTCGGGGTCAATGCCGAAGCGATGCAGTGCCGCCTCCAGTTTCGCACCGCCCCGGCTGACGAAGCGGGGCGGGGACCCGAGCAGCTCGACCGGCTCGGCCGATGCCACCAGGCGGGCCGGCTTGTCGGCGATCGAGCCGGACACGAGGACCAGTCCCTGCTCGATGAGGGCCGCGGCCCGGGGCCGGCTCTCGACCAGTCCCCTCTCGACCAGGGCCCGGTCGAGGCGCAGCCGGGCGGACCTGGTCAGTCCGCCGACCCGCGGCCCTGGCCAGCGGCCGGCGGGGCCTTCTTCGCCGCCGCCGTCTTGGCCGGAGACTTCTTGGCCGCTGCCTTCTTCGCCGCCGCCGTCTTGGCCGGAGACTTCTTGGCCGCCGTCTTCTTGGCCCCGGCCTTCTTGCCGCCCGACTTCTTCCCCTTGGCCTTCTTACCCGTCGTGGCGGCCCGTCCGGCCTCGGCGGAGCGGCCGAGGAGCGCGGCCACCTGCTTGGCCACATCCTCGAGGCTGGTGATGCCCACGCTCTCGAGTTGCCGGGACACTTCGTGTCGTACCTGGACCAGCAGCGCCTCCCGGCCCTTGCGGCTGCGCTCGAGCAGATCGTCGACCCAGGCTCTGGCGTCGCTGCCCTGGAACTCGCCGCTCCTCACCAGCTCCTGCACCAACTCCTCGGCCTTGGCCCGTGTCATGTTGGTGAAGGCGATGCCGGCGTCGAGATACTTCTGAAACGGATCCTTGTTGGCCATTTGTCCACTCTACCTGGAGTGCTTGCTCGCAGCAAGCACTTTTTCAAGTCCCGCCGGCCAGGCAGTCGCGGACCAACGTCACGAAGTCCGGGGCCCGAACGGCCACCGGGACGTCGAAGCCCCGGGCCCCGGCCGGGGTCACTCCGGAATCGACCAGGGCGAAGGGGATGCCGAGCCGTTGGGCCAGCCGTCCGTCCGTGCGCGGTTGGTCACCGACCATCACCGCCGAGGCGTCACCGTCGCCGAACCCGAACCGCTCCTTCATCAACGCCGCCATCGCCTCGTGCGGCTTCCCGGCAATTTCGGGTGTCACCCCGGAGGCCGTGGCGACCGCGGCCAGCAGGGCCCCGGAACCGGGCACCAGGCCGGCGGGAGTCGGGTGGGTCGGGTCCTCATTGGTGCCGATGAGCCGGCCGCACTGGCGTGCCGCGGCCGCCGTGGCAGCCATGATGTCGAAGTCGAAGGTCCGGCTCCATCCGACGATGACAGCGTCCTCCGGCCCTTCATCGACGGTCTTCACGCCGCGCGCCTCGAGGGCCTCGAGCACTCCCCCTTCGGCCAGTACCTTGACCGACCGGCCGGGCTGGACCAGCGAGGCTGCCGCCGCGGCCGATGTGGCCAGATCGGCGGCCACGGATTCGATGCCGGCGCCATGCAGACGGGCCAGCAGCTCCGTCGTCGTGGGGGCAGAGTTGTTGGTGGCGAAGACGACACGGATGCCCTGTCCTCGCAGGGCGGAGACGGCTGCACCCACCTCCCCGATGGGTTGACCGGCCAACCACACCACG
>DASZJN010000163.1:0-5503 GCA_035948045.1 Acidimicrobiales bacterium
GCCAGGATGAACAGGAGGGACAGCACCTCGGTGAGGGTCTGGGTCTGGCCGGACTGGTTCTGTTGGTCGACCGATTGGGCCACACCCCCTGTCAGGTGCATGACCAGGTCGGCTGGTGTGCCCGGTGACCTGAACTCGGCCCGGACCTGGGCCACGGCCCGGGCGGTGTCCTTGTTGGTGGCGGGCTGTCGGCCGCCGAATTCGACCGTCGCCTCGCGTGCCCTGCCGTCCGCGGCCATACCCTGGTCGATCACGCTGGTGACCCGGGGCACCGTCCGGATGGCCCGCTCGACCCGGTCGATGGAAGCGGTGTCGGCGGCGGACAGCGAACGACCGTTGGTGGCCGCGACATAGGTGGCCTGAGCGTTGTGCTTCGCCTGCAGGGGGGCCGCCAGCTCCCCGGCCTTGACGCTGGCCGAGCTGGACGGGAGGAAGTCGGAGTTGCTGCTCTTCTCGACGCTGGACAGCGAGGGGAGGAAGAGGACGAGGATCACCGTCACGATCACCCATGCGACGATGATCGGCCACCGGTAGCGCACGGTGAACCGTCCTAGGGCGGCGAACAAGCGGTACTCCTCCAAGGGATCAGAGTCGGCCCCCCGGGAGAGGGGCACCGCCGTCAGCGAGGGTCGCACATCGGCGATTGGACCGGTGTCCAAGCCCCGGGCACCGCGTGGGTGAGCGGATGCGGCTTGGGTGTTGCGGTCCTGCCCATGAGCTTACGCCTGCGAACCCCGGCCGGAAGGGGTAACGCCCATCAAACGCTCGATTTTTACGCGAAATTGATCAGGCTCTCATCAGGCATCTCACCGGGTGGCGGGCAACCGGCGGGGCATGGGCACCGCTGTCTCCGGCCAGCGCCTGCGGCTGACCCTGGCCAACTTGTGAAGGAGGGCGATGGCCCCGGGATCGTCGTCCCCGGGCCTCGTCTCCAGGGCGCCGCCGGCGATCATGGCGTCGAGCAGTTCGCGCCCCTTGTCGGTGCGGACGATGGTCAGGGTCCAGTCATTGAAGGCCCCGATGCCCCCGGTGGAGATGTCGGCGTGCTCGGCGGCGAAGTCCGGGCACGTCGTGCAGCCCTCCCTGGTCCAGGCGTGAGCCTCCTTGAGGGGGATCTCGTGGAACTTCCCGTCCCGCGTCCACACCTGGAACACTCCCTTGATGTTCATCTTGGCGATGTCGGCCCTGGCGATCCCGTACCTGGCCTCGAAGAGCTCGGGGAAGATGGCGTCGTCGAAGGTCTTCGAGCACATCAGGCCGATGGTCAGCGACAGCCGGCGGGCGATCTTTCCGGCCTTACGGGACTGCATCACGGGGGGAGCCGAGGCCTGACATCCCATCCCCACCAGAGCGATGCGCTCGGCACCGGACTCGATGGCCTGCGCGTAGGCCAGGGGGTTGGCCGAGTAGGTGTAGCGCGAGCCCGCGGCGGCGAGGACCTCGGAGCGGGTCGTGGCCACCGCCGGCACGGCCTTCCAGGTCGAACCGTCCCCTTCGAGGTCTGAGACCAGGGCGGCATCGATGACGTCGTGCTCGAGGGCCCAGATGAGCAGGGCGGAGACCAGCCCCCCGTCCTGGCCCACTTGGAGGACCTCCGGATCGGTGGCCCGGACCAGCAGGGTGTCCGACGAGACACCGGCCACCTCGTCGTCGGCGCGCTCCCGGCCGAACAGGTGCATGTCGATCTCGGGCTCCCAGGTGCGGAACCGCGGACAGGCACGGGTGCACATCGTGCAACCCTTCACCCCGTGCGTGCAGCTCTCGGGGCCGCCCTCGGCGTCGATGTGGAAGGGCTTGTACCGGCCACCGGTGTCGTCGTAGGAGAGCACGTCGTAGGGGCAGGCCACGATGCAGGCGGCGCAGCCCGTGCACAGGCCCGAGGTCACCACTTCGGTGAACAGTTCGGCCCAGTGCGGCTTCTCGGGAGGCATGGACCAACCCTACTGTCGGAACCCGGCGCGGTTACCCGAGTGGCTACCCTCAGGTCGGTGCCCGAACTGCCCGAGGTCGAGAGCTACCGGAGGCTCGCCGAGTCGGCCCTCTTCCGCACCGTCAGGTCGATGGCCACTCCCGATGCCTGGTTCCTGAAGGGGGGTGTGGACGGCAAGGTCCTTCGCCGGGCCCTGATCGGGCACCGGTTCGTCTCCGCCCGGCGCATCGGCAAGCTCCTGGTGCTCGGGACCGACGGGGGCCCGACGCTGGGCATCCGGTTCGGGATGACCGGCACCCTGATGGTGGACGGAGCCGCCCCCGTCGGAGAATTGCGCTACGCGCCCCGCCGCCACGATCCGAAGTGGAACCGCTGGTCGGCCACGTTCGATGACGGCGGCACCCTTGTCGTCAGCGATCCGCGGCGCCTGGGCGGCGTGCTGCTGGATCCGGATCTGTCCCTCCTCGGCCCCGACGCCGCCACCATCACCGGGGCTCAGCTGGCCGCGGCGCTGCGGGGATCCAGGGCTCCGTTGAAGGCGCGGCTGCTCGACCAGGCCCGGGTGGCCGGAGTGGGAAACCTGATGGCCGACGAGGTGCTGTGGCGCGCCGGGCTGTCCCCGCATCGGCCGGCCGGCTCCCTTACCCCCAACGAGCTGCGTCGGCTTCACCGGAACCTGGTCCGCACGGTGGAGGACCTCATCGCCCGGGGCGGCTCGCATCTCGGCGACCTCATGGACGAGCGCCGGCCCGGCGGTCGGTGCCCCCGCGACGGCGCCGCCCTCACCCGCTCCACCGTCGGCGGACGTACCTCGTGGTGGTGCCCCCGACATCAGGTGTGATCGCCGGCGTGGCCCATCGACGGTCGGACAGGGGGCCGGCTCAGGCGTCGAGCTCGGCCAGTACCTTGGCCGCGTGACCGTCGGCCTTCACGTGGTACCACGGTCTGGCCACGGTGCCGTCGGCGGCGATCAGGAATGTGGATCGGATGACCCCGATCGACTTCTTGCCATAGAGGGTCTTCTCGCCCCACGCCCCGTAGGCCTCGCCCACGGAATGGTCGGCGTCGGTCAGGAGCGGGAATTTGAGGCCGTACTTGGCCCGGAAGGCCTGGTGCTTGGCCGCGCTGTCAGCCGAGATCCCGAGGACCGGCACCTTGGCCCGGGTGAAGGCCCGCAGGTTGTCGTTGAACTGGCACGCCTCCTTGGTGCAGCCGGGTGTGTCGTCTCGTGGATAGAAGTACACCACCACCTGCTGTCCCTTGAAGTCCTTGAGCGAGACCTTCCTGCCGTCCTGGTCGGCGAGGGTGAATGCGGGCGCCTTGTCACCGGCGGCGAGTGTTCCCATGCTCGGCATCCTTTCCTGGAGCGACGCGGTCCCGCCTACGATTGCACACTCCCCCTCCCGCGGGAGCGGGACACCGGTTCGGCCACGGCGCAGTGGCGCCGCGCCCCGCGGACGGCCCCTCCCCGGGGCCTGGGCGACCTGCCCGTGGCGCCGACCAGGAGCGGTTGGGCTGGTGTGGAGGGCAATCCCAGCTAGACTGGGTCGCGTGGTCGGGCTGGTGCCCTTCCACCGGGGTCTTCCTCATTCTGTTCTTCAGGCCTGCCGACGCAGACCAGGACAATGGCCCGAGGCGGGCCCGTAGGCGTTCCGTGACTCGCACGGGCGTCGACGGTCGGCCTCCGGCCGTCATCCAACAGACGAGAGTGAGCCTCATACCCCATGACAACCATTGCCGATCCATCGGGTCGCGTCCTCGAACACGATGCCCTGCTGGGTGAGAGCGGGGAGCACCGGACGTTTGCCTCCCTGGGCGTCGACCCGGCCCTGGTCAAGGCGCTTGACGCCCAGGGAATCACCACGGCGTTCGCCATCCAGGCCATGACCGTCGCCGATGCCCTGGCCGGACGCGACGTGTGCGGGAAGGCCAAGACGGGCTCGGGGAAGACCCTGGCCTTCGGCATCCCGCTGCTCCAGCGCACCATGGCCGCCCCGTCCACCCAGCCCGGCCGGCCCCGGGCCCTGGTGCTGGTTCCCACCCGCGAGCTGGCTGTGCAGGTCAGCGAGGTGCTGGAGCCGTTGGCCGCCGAGGCCGGGCTCCGGATCGCCGCCGTCTACGGGGGGGCCGATATCGAGCGCCAGGTGAAGAAGCTCCGCCGGGGGGTGGACGTGATCATCGCCACACCTGGTCGGCTCATCGATCTCGGGGACCGGGGTGAGCTGTCGGTCGCCGACATCGAGACCCTGGTCCTCGACGAAGCCGACCGGATGGCCGATATGGGTTTCATGCCCCAGGTCGAGTGGGTGCTCCGGCGCCTCGAGCGCGACCACCAGACCCTCCTGTTCTCCGCCACGCTCGACGGGGCGGTGGACCGGCTCGTGAGCCGCTACCTGACCGATCCCGTGCTTCACGAGGTGGCCTCGCCCAACACCACCGTGGACGCCATGGAGCACCGGTTCCTCGAGGTCCATCAGATGGACCGGGTCAAGGTCTGTGCCGCCATCTGCCGCAACTCCGACAAGACCCTCGTGTTCGTGCGCACCAAGCGCGGCGCCGACCGGCTGGTCGAGCAGCTCCGCAAGGAGGGGGTCAAGGCCGACGCCATCCACGGCGACCTCCGCCAGGCCAACCGGGAGCGGACGCTGAAGGACTTCAGTGACGGCAAGCTGCCGGCCCTGGTGGCCACCGACGTCGCCGCCCGCGGGCTGGACATCGACATGGTGGACGTGGTCGTCCACTTCGATCCGCCCGAGGACCACAAGGCCTACTTGCACCGCTCGGGACGGACTGCCCGCGCCGGCGAGGCCGGGTTGGTCGTCACCCTGGTCCAATGGAACCAGATCCTCGAAATCGAGCGCATCCAGACCCGGATCGGGCTGAGATCACCCATTGTGGAGATCTTCTCCAACGATCCCAGGCTGGCGAATCTGGGCGAGTGGCAGCCCACCAAGGACTGAGGCGCCGCCGGACGACGTCCCCCGGCTCCTCGGATGCCGGCCCCCCCAACACCCGAAGGCTGATTGTGAAGGAGCCCCTGTGCCAGACAGCCATTTCCAGACGCCGATGATCGTCGACGCCGGCACCGAGGGAGTCGAGCGGATCCTGGTGGTCACCGCCCATCCCGACGACGTGGACTTCGGCGTCTCCGGATCAGTGGCGGCGTGGACCGACGCCGGCGTCGACGTGGCCTACTGCATCGCCACCGACGGCGATGCCGGAGGCTCCGACCGCTCGGTGTCCCGTGCCGACATGGCCGTCCTGCGCCGCGAGGAGCAGACGGAGGCGGCCAAGGTCGTCGGGGTGCACGATGTGACGTTCCTCGGGTTCCCCGACGGCCGACTCCAACCCGACCTGGCCTTGCGCCGCGCCGTCAGCGCCGTCATCCGACGGTTCCGACCCGACCGGGTGGTGACACAATCGCCCGAGCGCAACTGGTCGCGCATCTACGCCAGCCATCCCGACCATCTGGCCGCGGGCGAGGCCGCCGTCTGTGCCGTCTATCCGGACGCACGGAACCCGTTTGCCTTCCCCGATCTGCTCGACGAAGGCCTCGAGCCCCACACGGTCCCC
>DASZJN010000164.1:0-1819 GCA_035948045.1 Acidimicrobiales bacterium
CTTGGCGCCGAACCGCTCGGTCATCAGCCTGGCCCACATGCGCCGGGACGCCCGATACTTGGCCACCTCCTCGAAGAGGTGGTTGTGGGCGTTCCAGAAGAAGCTGAGCCGGGGGGCGAATGCGTCCACATCGAGGCCGGCGGCCAGGGCTGCTTCGACGTAGGCGATCCCGTTGGCGATGGTGAAGGCGATCTCCTGCACCGCGGTGGAGCCGGCCTCGCGGATGTGGTACCCGGAGATGGAGATGGTGTTCCAAGCGGGAAGGTTCTCCGCGCAGTAGGAGAACGTGTCGGTGACCAGGCGCATGGAGGGCCGCGGCGGGTAGATGTAGGTCCCCCGGGCCACGTACTCCTTCAGGATGTCGTTCTGGATGGTGCCGCCCAGCTGTTTCGGGTCCACCCCGTTCTCCTCGGCCACCAACTGGTAGAACAGCAGGAGGATGGCGGCGGTGGCGTTGATGGTCATCGACGTGGTCACCTTGTCGAGGGGAAGGTCGGCCAACAAGAGGCGCATGTCGGCCATCGAGTCGATGGCCACCCCCACCTTGCCCACTTCGCCCTCGGAGCGCGGATGGTCCGAGTCGTACCCCATCTGGGTGGGCAGGTCGAACGCACACGACAACCCGGTCTGACCGGCCCCCAACAGGAATTTGAAGCGCTGGTTGGTGGATTCGGCGGTGCCGAACCCCGCGTACTGGCGCATGGTCCAGAGCCGACCCCGGTACATGTCGTCCCTGATGCCCCGGGTGTAGGGAAAGTGACCTGGGGCTCCGAGCCGCTGGTCCGGGTCCCAATCCTCGAGGTCCGCGGGCCCGTAGACGGGGCGGATCTCGATGCCCGAGTCGGTGAACCGCTTGCGGTCGGGCTCGGGGGAAGCGGAGTTCGGTGGCATGGGCCCCAGGTTACGGTCTCCGGCGGCGCCCGGAGAAAGGGCCTGCTGCTCTCAGTCGCCCGCCGCCATGGCCGCCGCGGGGGCCGCCGCGTGGGGCATGCAGAGGTCGTCGTACTCGGCGATGACGATCTCCCCGGCCTCAGGTCCGCACGCGGGACATTGCGGATCGCGATGGACCTTGAAGGTGCGGAAGCTCTCCTCGAGGGCGTCGTAGGCCAACAGCCGTCCCTGCAGCGTCTCGCCCACTCCCAACAGGACCTTCACCGTCTCGATGGCCTGGATCGAACCGATGATGCCGGGCAAGACGCCGAGGACTCCGGCCTCGGAGCAGCTGGGGGCGAGGTCGGCCGGTGGGGGCTCGGGGATCATGCACCGGTAGCACGGGCCCACATAGGGATTGAACACCGTGGCCTGGCCCTCGAATCGGAAGATGGAGCCGTGCACCACGGGGATCCGCTTCAGCAATGACGCATCGTTGACCAGGTACCGCGTGGGGAAGTTGTCGGTGCCGTCGACGATCACGTCATAGCCGTCGATGATGTCGAGGATATTGTCGGCACCGAGTCGTACGTCGTGGGTCACGACGTTCACATCCGGGTTGATCAGGGTGAGGGTCTTCTTGGCCGAGTCGACCTTCCGCTCCCCGATCCGATCGGTGTTGTGGAGGATCTGCCGCTGCAGGTTGGAGGCGTCGACCACGTCCATGTCGACGATGCCGATGGTGCCGACACCGGCCGCAGCCAGATAGAGGGCGGCGGGAGAGCCGAGCCCCCCGGCGCCGAGAAGGAGCACCTTCGAATCGAGCAGCTTGAGCTGACCGACCTCGCCCACCTCGGGGAGGAGCAGGTGACGTTGGTAGCGGTTGCGCTGCTCGGGGGTGAGCGTGCGCGGCGTCTGCCACGCCCGGCCCTCGTCCTTCCAGCGGCCG
>DASZJN010000165.1:0-4484 GCA_035948045.1 Acidimicrobiales bacterium
CTGGTCAGCCGATTCCACCGGGCCAGGACCCCCGGAGGAGGGCCGCCGGCATCCCGCGACCTGTCTAGGATCGGCCGACATCGAGGCCCCAAGGCATGGCCCGAAATCCGCCTGCGACCGAGTTTGAACACCCATTTTGAAGGAGTCCACCCATGCCGTCAGAACCGCTCCAGGGCAAGTCCATCGTGGTGACCGGGGTGACCGGCCAGGTGGCGGAACCGGTGGCCAGGGCCCTGGCCCGAGACAATGACGTGGTCGGAGCGGCGCGGTTCAAGGATGAGTCCGCTCGCCTGCGCTTGGAGGCGGCCGGGGTCCGATGCGTCCCGATCGACCTGGCCACCGGCGACGTGGGAGGCCTGCCGGCCGACGCCGACTATGTGATCAATTTCGCCGTCTCCAAGTCCAACAACTGGGAGTTCGACCTGCGGGCGAACAGCGGGGGCCTGGCGTGGTTGATGGAGCACCACCATGACGCCACCGCCTTCGTCCACTGTTCGACCACCGGCGTCTACAAGCCCCTCGGCCACCATGTGTTTGCCGAAGGGGACGAGCTGGGGGACAACCACGGTGTGTGGCCGTTTCTGCGCACCTACAGCATCTGCAAGATCGCCGCTGAGGCCACAGCCCGATGGGCGGCGGACCGATTCAGCCTCCCCACGACGGTGGCCCGGCTGTCCGTGCCCTACGGTGACCGGGGCGGATGGCCCGCCATCCATCTGGAGATGATGATCAACGGCACCGACATCCCTGTGCACCTCGACGCACCGAGCGTCTACCACCCACTTCACGAGGACGACATCATCGCCATGGTTCCGGGCCTGATCGGTGCGGCCGGAACGCCGGCCACCACGGTCAATTGGGGCGGCGACCAAGCGGTCAGCGTCGAAGAGTGGTGCGGTTACCTGTCCGAGCTGACGGGCGTCCCCGCCCGGTTCGCCCCCACCCGGGACACCATCGACAGCGTACAGATCGATCTGAGCAGGATGCACGAGTTGGTCGGCACCACCAGCGTCGACTGGCGGGACGGCATGCGCCGGATGGTGGCGTCCCGCCATCCCGAGCTCCTGGCCGACTGAGGCCGGCTGAGGCGACTGAGGCCGACTGGATCAGGCCGGTCGGTCGGGAATGCCGTAGACGGTCCCCACCGACCACGCCTTGCTGACCGGGTCGGGAGGCACCGTCACTCTGGCCCCGCTCTGGAAGACCGCGGTCAACTCGCCCTCCGCCGACGTCCACAGCCACCGCAGGGCTCCGGGGAAGAGGGCCAACAGCGGCCCGAGGGCTTCCCGTCGGTGGGGGTCGAGACGGTGGACGGTGCCGCCGTACGACACGACGAACGGACTTCCGATCGCCACTTCGGTCCGGCCGAACTGGAGTCTCGACTGGTGGTCGACGCGGATGAACGAGAGCGAGGGTTCGTCGAGGACGAACTCCCTCCCACCATCGGGCAATTCGCGGATCTGGCACCCGTCAACCATCGGACCATGTTCGCATTTCGCCGGAAGCACCGCACATTGCGGATCGACGGCACCGGACCGGAGTGCTCAGGATGGGCCTGCCGGCCGCCTGGCCAGGGTGGGCCACAGCAACGCGGTCAATTGGGCCGTGAGTCGGTCCAACTCGGCCGCGGTCGATCGATAGTCGGCGAGCGTCTTGCCATAGGGATCGGCCACTTCGTCCGCTCCCGAGCGATGGGCGAGCGACCCACGGGTCCGGTCCCCGTGGACGGTGGCGATCCACGACTCCACGGGCTGGGCCGGCGGTCGGGCACCGATGAGCTCGCCCCGTCGCACCAGCTCTTTGAGCATGAAGGCGTGCGGCCACGATTCGGAGTCAAGGAGCACCGCCTCTTGCACGTGGCGCCGGCCCATCCCGATGACCAGATCGGCTTCTTGCAACATCGTCGCCGTCAGTGCCCGGCTGCGATGGTCCCGGAGGTCGATGCCGTAGGTGTCCATCACCTCGAGGACCTCGTCGGGGACGGCGTCGGGAGTCAAACCGCGGCCCGCACGGATGCCGGCCGAGGACACCGACACCGATTCGGTGTGGTGGTGCATCTGTGCGGCGAAGAGGGCGGACGCCATCGGGGACCGGCAGATGTTTGCGGTGCAGACGAAGAGGACGTGAACGTGCGGAGTGTAACCCCGGACTGCGAGCCGCCGGTCGGCGCCGCCGGCCCACTCCTCCAGTGCCACGCTCCGACGTCGGCCCCACCCACGATCAGCCGCGACCCAGTCGACGGTGGATCCCGGAGAGCCCTTGGTGGTCAGCCCCCGGATCGGTGGCGGAGGCGGACCCTCGGAGGCGGGTGGTGGGACAATCGCCGCCCCACCCGGCCCGACCGCGTACGCTCGGAACCCGGCAAGCTGACAATCGTCCACCTCACAAGGATCTCGATTCACGAGGCCCCGACCAATGAGGCCCACGACCGATGAGCCCACGACCCGAGAGCCCACGACCCGAGAGGAGAGTTCGTGCCGTCGAACGCCGACATCGTCAGGAACATCACCGACGCGCTGGGTAGGGGTGACCTGCTGGCCGTAATGGGCCTGGTGGCCAAGGACGTCAGATGGGCGGTCAACGCCGCCGATCGAGAGGCAGCACCGTGGTTCCAGGTGTACCAGGGCAAGCGCAGCCTTCCGGACTTCTTCGCCGAGCTCTCCCAGCTCACGTTCACCGATTTCACCCTCAAGGCCATGGTGAGCGACGGTGATCTGGTGATGACCTGGCTCCACGTGGCCTTCACCAGCCCGAAGGGCCGTTCCGTCGACATGGAAGAGGTGCAGATCTGGCAGCTCGCCGACGGCAAGGTGCAGTCGGTGGACACCCTGCTCGATACCGCTGCCGTCGGCGCCGCCTTCGCGTGACCGCCCGCGACAGTGTGGCCCTGGTGCACGACTACCTCACCCAGCGCGGGGGGGCGGAGCGGGTGGTCCTGTCGTTGGCTGCGGCGTTTCCCTCCGCCCCCATCTACACGTCGCTCTACGATCCGGCCGGCACCTTCCCCGATTTCTCCGGTCTGGACATACGCACGCTGCCCATCAACCGATTGGCTGTCCTCCGGGCCCACCACCGCCTCGCTCTGCCGGTGCTCGCTCCCGCCTTCTCGCGCCTTCGGGTCGACGCCGACGTGGTCATCTGCTCCTCCAGCGGGTGGTCCCACGGGGCCCATGTCAGAGGGCGCAAGATCGTCTACTGCTACACGCCCGCGCGTTGGCTCTACCAGCCCGAGCGCTACCTCGACGGCTCGTCGCGGGTGTCGGCGGCCGCCCTCTCGCTGCTGGCACCTCTGTTGCGTCGTTGGGACCGGGGGGCGGCAGCCACAGCTGATCGGTACCTGGTGATCTCGCACGCCGTTCGCCAACGGGTGGCCGACCTCTACGGCATCGACGCCGACGTGGTCCCTCCCCCGGTGGATCTGGACAGGTCCGGCCCGATCGAACCCGTTCCCGGCATCCAACCCGGGTTCTTCCTCTGCGTGTCGAGGCTGCTCCCCTACAAGAACGTGGAACCGGTGACGACCGCCTTCCGCCACCTACCCGACCAGCGTCTGGTGGTCGTGGGTACCGGTCCGCTCTCGGACCGGATCATCGCCTCCGCGGGATCGAACGTCACGGTGGTCGGCCAGGTCACGGACGCCGGCCTCCGATGGTTGTACGGGTCCTCGCTCGGGCTGGTGGCGGCGTCGTATGAGGACTTCGGACTGACGCCCGTGGAGGCAGCCACCTTTGGCAAGCCCACCGCCGCCCTCCGGTGGGGTGGCTTTCTGGACACCACGGTGGAGGGGAGGACCGGTGTGTTCTTCAACGAGCCCGAACCTCGGCTCATCGCCGAAGCCGTCGACCGGATGTCCAGGACCGAGTGGAGTGTGGGCCTCCTCGAGGACCATGCCCGGCAATTCTCCGGCGAGAGGTTCGTCGAGCGGATGCGCGGGGTCGTGGCCGACGAGCAGCGGATGTCCTGAGGGGCGGCCGGGTCCGGGGCGAGCCCCAGCGTGCCGGCGGTGCCGTTCAGATCCAGCCCGCACCGGCGGTCACGAAGCCCCACGTCCTCGGAAGATGGTGGCCGGCGTCTGCCAGAGGATCTGCATGTCCCACCAGAACGACCACGAGGCCACGTAGAGGTAGTCCAGCCGGCACAGCTCGAGGTGGGAGAGCTCGTTGCGGCCTGAGACCTGCCACAGGCCGGTCATGCCGGGTCGGGCCTCGAAGCGCTTGCGGGCCCATCCCTCGATCTTCATGGCCTCGGAGACGACGAACGGCCGCGGCCCGACCAGCGACATGTCGCCCTTCCACACGTTGATGAGCTGGGGGAACTCATCGAGACTGGTCTTCCGCAAGACGCGACCCACCCGGGTGACCCGGGGGTCGTTCACCACCTTGAACAGTGGCCCGTCGACCTCGTTGAGGTGATCGAGCTCGTGGCGCCGGGATTCGGCGTCGTGGACCATGGTGCGGAACTTCATCATGGAGAACGTCTGCTCG
>DASZJN010000166.1:0-12623 GCA_035948045.1 Acidimicrobiales bacterium
CACGCCCCCGTCATCCACCAATTCACCCAGACCCAGGTCCACGACCTCCTGGAGACTGTCGAGTCGGTACACGTCGGCATGCAGCAGCGTGCGCACCCGGGGATGACCTCGATCCCGGTCGGTGACCCGGACGGCCGGCCCCGCGGTCGGAGCGCCGACGGCGTACTGGTGGACCAGGGTGAAGGTGGGACTGGTGATGGTCTGGCTGATGCCCAGGCCGGCCCCGAAACCCTGGGCGAAGGTGGTCTTCCCCGCGCCCAGGTCTCCAGCCAGCAACAGCATGTCGCCGGGCTCGCACAGCGGTGCGATGGCCCCGGCCAGCGCCCGGGTCTGGTCGGCACCGGCGGTTCGCAGTACCAGCTCGGGCGACGTCAACCACTCCACCCCAGGAGTTGCTTGGCCCGGATCAGGTCGGCCCGCATCTCGGCCAGGACCACGCCCCCTGATCGGAGGGCGGCGGCCGGATGGTAGGTGGGCACCAGCTGCCGTTCGCCCATCGGGTACGACCGTCCCCGGACCGCGGTGATGCCCCGGTCGGTCTCGAGCAGCAGCTTGGTGGCGAAATTGCCCAGGGTCACCACGACCACGGGGCTGATGAGCTCGATCTGGGCGGCCAGGTACGGTCGGCAGGCGGCGATCTCGTCAGGTTTGGGATCGCGGTTGTCCGGGGGCCGGCACTTGACCACGTTGGCGATGTAGCAGCGGCTCCGGTCGACGCCGAGCTCCTCGAGGATCAGGCGGTCGAGCAGCTTGCCCGATCTGCCGACGAACGGCTCGCCCTGCAGGTCCTCGTCCCGGCCCGGGGCCTCGCCCACGAACATGAGGTCGGCGTGCGCGTCGCCCACCCCGAAGACCACCTGGGTCCGGTGGGCCGACAAGGGGCAGCGAACGCAGCCGGACGCTTCCCGGGCGAGCTCGGCCAGTTCGGTCCCCGGTGCCACGGCCGAATGGTACTGCCCGACGTGGCCGGCCTCGTCGCCGGGCTCCCTCAGGCCGAGCGGCCGGAGCGGGCCGTGGTCCCGGCCCGCTCGCCCAGCAGCAGGCGGGGCACCCGCGGCCCGATGTCGCACAGCACCTCGTAGCTGATGGTGCCGAGCAGGTCGGCCCACTCGGTGGCGGTGATCTCCTCGTGCCCCTGCGTCCCGAGCAGCACCACCTCGTCGTCGACCTCCACCGGAGCCGTCCCCACCGCCCCGCAGTCGATCACGATCTGATCCATGGTCACCACGCCCGCCAGGGGCCGGCGGATCCCCCGGATGAGGACCTCGCCGCCCTGGTCGAAGAGGCGGCGCGGGACGCCGTCGCCGTACCCGATGGGCGCGGTGGCCACCGTGGAGCGCTCGGGCAGGGGCCGGCGCCGCCCATAGGAGACCCGCTCACCGGAACCGAGGTCGCGGACGAAGGTGACCCGGGTGCGCAGCGAGAGCACGGGTCGCAGCCGCTGACCACCGGTGGTGGCCGCCAGCTCGTCGTCCAGCTCCCGGGTGGGGGCCACGCCGTAGAGGGCGATGCCGCAGCGCACCAGGTCGCGCCGCGCTGCGGGCACGCCGATGGCGGCGGCGGAGTTGGCCACATGGATCATCGGGGGCCGATGGTCCGAGGCGGCCAGCGTGGTCAGCAGGGCGTCGAACCGGTCCAGCTGCAGTCGGGTGAACTCCCGGTCCTCCTGCCCGGCGCCGTCGGCTACGGCCAGGTGGGTCCACACGGCGCCAAGCCGCAGCCCGGGGTCGGTGGTGACGGCCTCGGCCAGGGCCGGCGCCTCCTCCACGTCCGCTCCCACCCGGTGCATCCCGGTGTCCACCTTGAGGTGGACGTCGAGCGGGGGGAGCCCCCCGTCGCCCACCACCCGGCTCAGGGCTGCGATTCCCCCCCGGGTGTAGACGGTGGGCACGAGGCCCCGGGCGACCACCTCGGCCATCGCCTCCAAGGGGGGCTCGGAGAGCACGAGGATGGGTGCGTCGATGCCGGCCTCCCGCAGGGCCACACCCTCCTCGACCAGGGCCACGGCCAGCCAGGCCGCGCCCCCCTCCAGGGCGGCTCGGGCGGCCGGCAACCCTCCGTGGCCGTACCCGTCCGCCTTGACCACCGCGCAGAGCGCGGCCGGATGGGCCAGCCGGCAGAGGACCGCGGCGTTGTGGCGCATGGCGTCGAGGTCGATGTCGGCCCACGCCGGCCGCCAACGGTCAGCCACGGCGGCTCCTGTGGCACGTCCGGCCCCGGGTCGAACCGCCCGACGAGCGCAGGTCCGACAGCACCTCGGACACCCGGTCGGGAAGGTCGCCGGCCACCAGGCCCTCGACGGGCCCGCGGGCTCCGGCCCGACCGTGCACGTGGGCGGCCAGTGCGGCCGCCCCCAGCGGGCCGACCCCCCGGGACACCATGGCCCCGATCATCCCCGAGAGGACGTCGCCGGTACCGGCCGTGGCCAGCCTGCTGGTACCGCTGAGGCCGAGCAGGACCCGCCCCCCCGGCTCGGCCACCGCCGTCGTGGGCCCCTTGAGGAGGGCCACCGCACCCCAGGCCACCGCCAACCTTCGTGCCGCGTCGATCCGGTCGGGGCCGGGCCGGTCGTCCATCAGGCGCACGTATTCGCCGTCATGGGGGGTCAGCACCACGGTCGACCGGGCGTTCAGAGGTCCGGCGGCGGAACCCAGCGCGAACAACCCGTCGGCGTCCACGACGACCGGCACGGGCGACTCGAGGACGAGCCGCCGCACCTCGGCGGCGCTCGACGGCTGGCGGCCCAGGCCGGGACCGACCACCACCGCGGCACAGCGCGACGCCGCCTCGAGGGCCGGGCCGGACCACCCCCCGGCCGGCAGCGGGACGCTCACCGCCTCCGAGGCAGGCGCCTCTGCTATCCGCCCACCCGGCACGCCCAGGCGGACCATGCCGGCGCCCGTCCGGTAGGCCGAGCGGGCGCACAGGGCCGCCGCCCCGGTCATGCCGGGTGATCCGGCCACCACCAGGACGGCGGCCGACCATTTGTTGCCGTCCCGGCCCCGCGGGGGGAGCAGGGCCACGTCGCCGTCCTCCATGGCCCAGACGGCGGAGTCCCCCGGGGGGAGACCGATGTCGGCCACGAACACCTCGCCCGCCAGGACCGCGCCCTCCCCCTGGACCAGACCGGGCTTGAGGGCGGCAAAGGTGACGGTGCGGGTGGCGGCCAAGGGTGCCCCAGACGCCTGGCCGGTGTCCCCCTCCACGCCGGACGGGATGTCGACGGCGAGCACCGGTGTCCCCGGATCCACCTCTGGAGACCGGTACTCGCCGCGGAAGCCGGTTCCGTAGGCGGCGTCGATGACCAGATCGGCCGGGCCCACCCTGGCCTCCGTGCCCGCCTCGACCACTCGCAGGCGGGCACCCCGCTGGGCCAGGACCTGGGCGGCGACCCGTCCGTCGGCGCCGTTGTTCCCTCGGCCGCAGACGGCCACCACCCGGCGCCCGTAGGCACCGCCCAACATGTCCAGCGCGGCCACGGCCACGGCGTGGCCGGCCCTGCCCACCAGCACCTCCAGCGGTGTCGACGCCTGTGCCCTGGCGTCGACGGCACGCATCTCGGAGACGGTGAGGACGGGTTGCATCGTCCCCGACGCTACGGCCTGGCCGAGGGGACCGCGTCCCGACCGGGCACTGCGGCCCGACCGGCGGTGGCATCGCCGACGGCCACCACGATGGCCATGGCCACCTCGTCGGTGTGGCTCAGGGACAGGTGCCAACGCACCACCCCGGCCCTCCGGGCCAGGGCCTGGGCCGCCCCGTGGAGCACCAGCCCCGGGGCGTCGAGGCCGCTGCGTACCACTTCGACGTCGGCGAAGCGGAAGGCTCCGAGCCCGACGCCGAGCGCCTTCATGGTGGCTTCCTTGGCCGCGAAGCGGGTGGACATCCGCGGGACCGCATCGCCGGCAGCCCGGGCGTAGACCTGTTCGCCGTCGGTGAAGAGCCGGTCGGCCAGATGGGCGCGGCGGTCGAGCATCCGACGGAACCGGCCCACGTCGACGACATCGATCCCGATGCCGACCACCGCGGCGGCCAGCGGGTCCTCGCCCATCAGCTCCGACACGGCATCCTGTCCCAGCGCGGCCAGCGGGGCGGCGCCGTCCTCCGCGCTCACTCGACGGTGACCACCTTGGCCAGGTTGCGGGGACGGTCGACGTCGTAGCCGTGGAGTCGGGCCAGGTGGTAGGCGAACAGCTGCAGCGGCACCACGTCGACCATGGGCGCGAACAGGTGCTCGGTCGGGGGCACCCACAGCACCGAGTCGGCGTGGCGGGCCGTCTCCTCGTCGCCGTCGCCGGCCACCAGCACCACGGTGGCCCCGCGGCTCTTGACCTCCGCCACGTTGCCCATCATCTTCTCCCAGATGGGCGTGCGGGTGGCCACCCCGATGACCACCGTGCCCGGCTCGACCAGGGCGATGGGGCCGTGCTTCAGTTCCCCGGCGGGAAAACCCTCCGCCCGCAGGTAGGAGAGCTCCTTCAGCTTGAGGGCCCCCTCGAGGGCGACCGGGTAGCCGACCTGGCGCCCGAGGAAGATGAAGGAGGGCGAATCTCGGTAGCGGCCGGCCACCGCTTCGACATCAGTGGAGCGGTCCAGGGCGGCGGCCACCTTGTCGGGCACATCCCCCATCCCCTGCAGCAGGGCGCGAGCGTCGGCCGGCGACAGCGTCTGGCGGGCCTGGGCCAGGTAGAGGGCCAGGATGTCGAGGGCGGCGATCTGGGCGAGGTGGGTCTTGGTGGAGGCCACGCCGATCTCGGGACCGGCCCGGGTGTAGAGCACTGCGTCGGCCTCGCGGGCCATGGACGAGTCGACCACATTGGTGATGACCAGCACCTTGGCACCGAGCCGGCGCGCCTCCCGCACGGCCTGGAAGGTGTCGACCGTCTCGCCTGACTGGCTCACGCCGATGACCAGCGTGCTGGAGTCGAGCACCGGGTCCCGATAGCGGAACTCGCTGGCGATGTCGATCTCCACCGGCAGGCGGGCCCAATGCTCGATGGCGTACTTGGCCATCATTCCGGCGTGGTAACTGCTGCCGCAGGCCACGATGAACACCTTGTTGACGGCCCGGAGCTCCTCGTTGGTGATGTGGACCTCGTCGAGGGCCAGGGTCCCGTCGGGCAGGACCCGGTCGAGCAGGGTGTCGGCCACCGCCCGGGGCTGCTCGTGCATCTCCTTGCTCATGTAGTCGTCGTAGCCGTCCTTGCGGGCGGCCTCGAGGTCCCAATCGACGTGGAGACGGGCCGGCTCGAGCTCGCGGCCGTCGGCGCCGGTGACCGTGAGCCGGCCCGGTCGCAACTCGGCGATCTGGTCGTCCTCCAGCACGAAGAAGTCGCGCGTCAGGCCCAGGATGGCCGGCACGTCCGAGGCCAGGAAGGCAGCCGAGTCGGTCACGCCCATCAGCAGCGGGGACACCCGGCGGGCGGCCACGATGAGATCGGGCTCGTCGGCATGGACCACCGCCAGCGAAAAGGCCCCCCGGACCCGACCCAGGGCAGAGCGGACCGCATCGGCCAGTCCCGAGGCGCGCCCGCTGTCCAGGGCGGACTCGACCAGGTGGGCCAGTACCTCGGTGTCGGTCTCCGATTCGAAGTGGTGACCGTTGGCGATCAGCTCATCGGCCAGCTCGACGTGGTTCTCGATGATCCCGTTGTGGACCAACCCGATCCGGCCCGAGCAGTCCAGATGCGGGTGGGCGTTGACCTCGGCCGGCCGGCCGTGGGTGGCCCACCGGGTGTGGCCGATGCCGGCCGTGGCACCCTCCGGCGCGTCAGCAGCCCGTTTGACCAAATCGTCGAGCGAGCGGGTCCCGTTGGCCGCCCGTGCCCGCCACAGGCCGCTGTCATCCGCCGCTCCGACCAGCGCCAGGCCGGCGGAGTCATAGCCGCGGTACTCGAGGCGGGCCAAGCCTTCGAGGAGGATCCCGAGAATCCCGTCGTGCTCGCTGGCATCGTCGGTTACGGAGTCGCCGGAATTCGCACGCACGGCCGCCGAGCCGGTGGTGATCCCGATAATGCCGCACATGACCCGCCAGGCTAGTGTCCCGGCGCGCGCCGGCGGCTCCGGGAGACCTGCCCTGACCCGTCCCCGGCCCCGTGGACGGACCGGCGGGGCGCCCATCGCCCGTCCCGGTCAACCCCGGGTGGCTGCGGCCGACCTCAATTCGAACCCGACCAGCGTGCTGAGGCGCTGGGCGATCTCTTCGGCCACGCCGTCACCGTCGGCCTCGACCATCACCCGTACCAGCGGCTCGGTCCCGCTGGGCCGCAGCAGTACCCGCCCGGCGTCGCCGAGCCTGGCTTCCTCCTCGGCCACGGCCGACCACACCGCCTCGGCGCCGTCCAACAACTCGGTATTGGGGACGGGCACGTTGACCAACACCTGGGGGACCCGGGCCACCAGCCCGTCCAGCAGCTCGGCCAGCGGCTTGCCCGCCCGGGTCACCAGGTCGGCCAGGATGAGACCGGAGAGCAGCCCGTCGCCGGTGGTGGCCAGCCTTCGGAAAATGATGTGGCCGGACTGCTCACCACCGAGGGCGAAGCCGTCCTGGTCGAGGGCCGCCAGCACGTAGCGGTCGCCGACCGCTGTCTCCTTCACCAGGATGCCCCGCTGCTCCATGGCCAGCCGGAATCCCAGGTTGGTCATGACCGTCACCACCACGGTATTGCCGGCCAACTGCCCTCGTTCGGCCAGGTCGAGTGCGAAGAGGGCGAGCAGCTCGTCGCCGTTGGCCGGCGCGCCGTTCCCGTCGACCGCGAGCAGTCGGTCGGCGTCTCCGTCGAGGGCCAGCCCCAGGTCGGCCTCGTGCTCCACCACCGCGCTGGCCAGCGTCTCCGTGGACGTCGAACCGCACCCGGCGTTGATGTTGGTCCCGTCCGGATCGCACCCGATGGCCACCACTTCGGCGCCCAGCCGCTCGAAGACGCTGGCGGCCAGCTCCGACGCGGCTCCGTTGGCGCTGTCGACCACCAGCCGGAGCCCGTCCAGTCTGCGTCCCTCCAGCAGCGTGCCCAGGTGCTCGACGTAGGACTCCCCGAGGCCCGATTCGGTGGCCAGGCTGCCCACGCCGTGACCCTCGAGGCTCCGGGGGCCCTTGACCGAAGGATCGAGGATGCGCTCGAGCTCGTCCTCGATGGCCGATTCGGTGTCGGCGCCGAGCTTGGCGCCGCCCGCGGCGAACAGCTTGATGCCGTTGTCGGCAAAGAGATTGTGGGAGGCGGAGATCACGATGGCCGGAGCGTCCCGGGTGGCCGACAGCCAGGCCAGCGCGGGGGTGGGCAGCACCCCGACATCGACCACACCGGCTCCCTCACTGGCCAGCCCGGCGGACAGCGCGGCCTGGAGCATGAGCCCCGACCGGCGCGTATCCCGACCGATCAGGAAGGTCTCGGCGCTGATGGTCCGGGCGATCGCCCGACCCAGGGCCAGGACCAACTCTGGAGTCAGTTCGACGTTGGCGACGCCCCGCACGCCGTCCGTGCCGAACCTGGTGCTGACCACCCGGGTTACCGCTTGGAGTACTGGGGAGCCTTGCGAGCCTTCTTCAGGCCGTACTTCTTCGACTCCTTCTCCCGCGAGTCACGGGTGAGGAATCCGGCTTTCTTGAGCGAGGCCCGCAGCTCGGGGTCGAGTTCGCAGAGGGCCCGGGCGATGCCCAGCCGAAACGCACCGGCCTGGCCGGAGACGCCTCCGCCGTCAATGGTGACGTCGATGTCCCACGATTCGGTGGTCTCCGTCAGCCGCAGGGGCTCGGTCACGATCATCCGGTGGGTCGCCGACGTGAAGTAGTCCTCGAACTTCTGCGTGTTGACGGTGATCGACCCCTGACCGGGGCGGATCCTCACCCGCGCCACGGCTCGCTTGCGGCGTCCGGTGGTCTGGCAGATGGGGGCGGTGTTGGCCACAGCGGGGCTCCTCGGGATCGATTCGATGGGTGCCTGGTCAGCGTGGGCGCTTACGCACCGCTCCGGGCCGACGCGGTGCGACGGGCGCCCGGGAGCTCCAGGGGTTCGGGGGACTGTGCGGCATGGGGGTGCTCGGCACCGCGGTAGACCTTCAGCTTGGTGGCCATCTGGCGACCCAGCCGGTTCTTCGGGAGCATCCCGGTGACGGCGTTCCGGACCACATCGTCGGCGCGGTCGATCATCAGGTGGCTGAAGCTGGTGGCGGTGAGGCCGCCCGGGTAACCGCTGTGCCGGTAGGCCATCTTGGTCTCCGCCTTGCCGGAGGTCAGCACCACCTTGTCGGCGTTGACCACGATGACGTGGTCGCCCATGTCGGTGTTGGGGGTGAAGGTCGGCTTGTGCTTGCCGCGCAGCACCGACGCCACCTCGGTGGCCAGACGGCCGAGCACCAGCCCGTCGGCGTCGACGATGTGCCAGGCGCGGGTGATATCGGCGGGCTTGGGTGAGAACGTGCGCACGGGAATTCCTTCTTCGATGAAGCTGGGTGTCGGGCACCGGCAGGTGCGGGGCGTGTGGCTCCCGCCATCCGGACGACCTCCGAGCAGGGTTCACACCCCCAGCAGGCCGACCAGATCCCATCCCGGCGACGGCCCAGGATAGGGCCAAAAGGGCTGATGGGCAAGCCAGGGCGCCCGGTCGGGTAAGGGGTCAGTCCCCCCAGTCCCCGCCGTTGTCCCAGCCTCCGCCCTCGCCCCAGCCGCCACCGCCGTCCCCGTCGCCCATGACCTCGCCGAGCACGCTCCCTCCCACCAATCCCCGGGGCAGGCCCGTGGCGCGCCACCGCGCTCTCCTGGCGAGCCCGGAATGGGCCGGAGCCCGGCCTGGCGCGGGGGCCCCGGCTCGTGGGGTGCCGGACCGGTCAGGGACCGTAACGGACGGCCATCAGGGTCAGGCCGTGGGGAGGAGCGGGCTGGGAGGCCTGCTGGCGATCGGCCGAGCGCAGGATCCACATGATGTCCGACGCCCGCTTCTTCCCGCGGCCGACATCGACCAGCGTGCCGACCAGCGAGCGCACCATCTGGTGGCAGAAGGCGTTGGCCTCGATCTCGAAGGCGAGGAGGCGCCCGACCACCGGGACCAGGGCCGGGGTCGACCCCGGCGACGGAGGGGTGTGCCGATGGGTCCCGGGTTCCACGGCTTCCGAGGCGCTCAGCTCACTCCAGCGGGCGTCGATCACCCGACGACGGATCGGGTCGTCCGGCTCGGTGCCGGGCACCCGCCGGCAGAAGGCCCGGAAGTCGTGTTGGCCGAGGAGGGCGTCGGCCGCCGCCATCATCGAGCGCAGGTCGAGGGGGTCAGCCACATGCCAGGCCATCCCCGAGAGCAGAGGGTCGCCCACCGGGGCGTTGACCACCAGGTAGCGGTAGCGCCGGGCGGTGGCCGAGTGGCGGGCGTCGAAGCCCACCGGCGCCACCTCCACCTCGCGCACCACGACGGCCGGACCCAGTTGGCTGTTGCACGACCTGACCACCCCGGCGGGATCGAGTGCGGCGGCGGTCTCGGCCGGGAGGTCGAAGTGGACCACCTGGTCGACGGCATGGACCCCGGCGTCAGTGCGCCCGGCGCAGGTCAGGGAAACGGTAGTGCGGAGTGCCCTCCCGAGTGCCTCGGTGAGCGCTCCGGCGACGGTCGGCTGTCCGTCCTGGGTGGCAAACCCGCGGAAACCCGAGCCGTCGTAGGCGACCTTCATTCGCCAGCGGACGGAGTCGGCTCCCGACCCCCCGGATGGGGGGGGCGGGCTCACACCAATTCGATGCGGGCCATCGGCGCGTTGTCACCCAGCCGATTGCCCAGTTTCAGGATCCGGGTGTAGCCGCCCTGGCGCTCGGCGTATCGGGGGCCGATCTCCGCAAAGAGCTTCTGGGCCATGTCCTTGTCCCTGATGAACGCCACCACGTTGCGCTGGCGGGCCACACCGCCCTTGGCGGCCGCGGTGATGACCTTCTCCGCCACCGGGCGGAGCGCCTTGGCCTTGGCTTCTGTGGTCACCAGGTACTCAGCGGCGATCAGGGAAGCCACCAGGTTCCCCAGCATCGCCTTCTGGTGGGCCGAGCTGCCACCGAGGCGACGACCCTTCTTCGGAGTGCCGAGCATGGGATGGCCTCAGTCCTTGACCCGCAGGGACAAGCCCCGCTCGTCGAGCTTCTGCAGGACCTCATCGAGCGACTTCTGCCCGAAGTTGGTGATGTTGAGCAGGTCGTCGAGGGTCCGGTCGACCAACTCGCCGATGGTGTTGATCTGCGCCCGCTTGAGGCAATTGCGGGGACGCTCGGTGAGGTCGAGGTCCTCGATGCGGAGGTCGAGGTCCGGTGAACCGGTGCCGACGGTGCCCACCTCGCCGAGCTCGAGGCCCATCGGCTCGTCCTCCAGGTCGGCGACCAGGCCGACCAGGGTGCGGAGCGTGTCTCCGGCCGAGGCCAGGGCCTCGCGGGGGGTCAGCGATCCGTCCGTCTCGATCTCGAGCACCAGCCGGTCGAAGTCGGTGGACTGCTCCACCCGGACCGGCTCGACCGTGAACGCCACTCTGCGCACGGGGGAGAAGATGGCGTCGATCGGGATCACCCCGATGGTGGTGGAGCGCTTGTTCTTGTCGGCGGAGAGATAGCCCCGGCCGCGTTCAACGGTGAGGTCGACCGCCAGCCGGCCCTTGCCGTTGAGGGAGGCGATGTGCTGCGTCGGGCTGAGGACCTCGACGTCCGCGGTGACCTGCAGGTCGCCCGCGGTGGCATCCCCGGGGCCGCGCTTGTCGAGGCGGATGGTCACCGGCTCGTCGCTGTGCACCCGGAACAGGAGGTCCTTGAGGTTGAGGATGAGGTCGGTCACGTCCTCTTTGACGCCCGGCAGGGTGGTGAACTCGTGGAGGGCATCGTCGAATCGCACCTGCGTGATGGAGGCGCCGGGTATGGAGGACAACAGGGTCCGGCGCAGGGAGTTGCCCAGCGTGTGTCCGAAGCCGGGGTCGAGAGGTCCGACCGCAAACTTCTGGCGGTTGTTCTCTTCTTCACCGATGGATTCGACGGTGGGTCGTTGGATGATGAGCATGCTGATCGTGGCTCCTCGGCAGTGTGGTGCGCAGGGTGGTAGTGGTCGGTCGGGATGTAGGTCGATGGGGGGTCTAGGTGGTCAGAAAGCGGCGGCCAGGCGGTCGGGCCAGACGTCGGCTACTTGGAGTAGAGCTCCACGATGAGCTGCTCTTGGACCGGCTCGTCGATGTGCTCACGCAGGGGGAGGGCGAAGACCCTGACCTCGAAGCGGTCACCCACGGTCTCCAGCCAGGGCGGCAACTGCCGGTCGAGGGTGTCCATGTTGCGGCGCACGTGGAACAACTCGCGGGAGGACGGCTTGAGGGCGACCACGTCGCCCTGACGCACCCGGTAGCTCGGTATGGTCACCCGCTTGCCGTTGACCAGCACGTGGCCGTGGCGGACGAACTGGCGGGCCTGGGAGCGGCTGGCTCCCCATCCGGCGCGGAAGGCCACGTTGTCGAGACGCTGCTCCAGCATCCGCAGCAGGTTCTCGCCGGTGATGCCGGGGGCCCGGCTGGCCTCCACGTACAGGTTGTGGAACTGCCGCTCCAGCAGGCCGTAGATGCGCCGGGCTTTCTGCTTCTCACGCAGCTGGCCCAGGTATTCGGATCCCTGGCGCATGCGGTCGCGGCCGTGCTCGCCCGGAGGGTAGGCCCGGCTGTGCCGGTCGGTGACCGCCTCGGAAACAGGGCACTTCATGGAATAGCAGCGCTCGCCCTTCAAGAAGAGCTTGGTGCGCTCCCGGCGGCAGAGCCGACAGACCGGTCCGGTGTAACGAGCCATAGGTGAACCTTTCGTCCCTTCGTCCCGGCCCTAGACCCGGCGCCGCTTCTTGGGGCGGCAGCCATTGTGGGGAATAGGGGTCACGTCCTTGATGCCGGCGACCTCGATGCCGGCTGCGGCCAACGACCGAATGGCGGTCTCACGGCCCGAGCCGGGTCCCCGGACCAGCACGTCGACACGGCGCACGCCGTGCTCCATGGCCTTCTTGGCGCACTGCTCGGCCGCCAGCTGGGCGGCGAAGGGGGTGGACTTCCGCGATCCCTTGAACCCGACGTTGCCGGCGGAGGCCCAGGCCAGCACGTTGCCTTCCGGGTCGGCGATGGAGACGATGGTGTTGTTGAACGAGCTCTTGATGTGGGCAACGCCGAACGTGATGTTCTTTCGCTCGCGTTTGCGGGGACGCCGGGTGGTGGCCGGCTTGGTCGTCTTGGCCATTACTTGCGGACCTTCTTCTTTCCGGCAACCGTCTTCTTCGGTCCCTTGCGGGTGCGTGCGTTGGTGTGGGTCCGCTGGCCGTGGACCGGGAGGCCCTTACGGTGGCGGATGCCCTGGTAGCAACCGATCTCCATCTTGCGCTTGATGTCCTGGGACACGTCGCGTCGCAGGTCGCCCTCCACCTGGAGGTTGGCATCGATGTAGTTGCGGAGCCGGGTCACCTCCTCGTCGGTGAGGTCGCGCACCCGCGTGTCCCGACTGGTGTCGGTGGCCGCGCAGATCTGCTGCGCGGTCGTCCGGCCGATGCCGAAGATGTAGGTCAGGGAGATCTCCAACCGCTTTTCGCGGGGGATGTCCACGCCGGAGATACGGGCCACGGGCTCTTCTTTCTCTCTACTTGGTGCTGGTCTGCATC
>DASZJN010000167.1:0-2556 GCA_035948045.1 Acidimicrobiales bacterium
TCGCCTCGGGAAGATGGTCCGACAGCCCGTGGTGGAACCAGAGCACCGTGCACCACACGATCGAGGCGCCGAGCACATGGATGCCGACCAGGACCGGCGGAAGATGGCTGAAGAACTGGGCGTACCCGATCAGGCCCTGGCCCACCATCACCGCCAGCAGGATCCGCCCGGCGTTTTGGACGCCGGCGGTGGCGTCGGATCTCCAGAGCACCCACAGCAATACCAACAACAACAGGGCGGCGGCGATGACGATCTCAGCGTGGATGCGCGTCATGTCCCGCAGTCCGAGAGGGATCCGCTTGGCCCCTCTCCCCCCGGCGTGGGGCCCGGTCCCCGTTGTGGCCGCACCGGCCGCCAGCACCACCACGGTCAGGGCCACCAGGGCCCGGGTCAGCCATAGTGCGCCCCCGGTCACGGTGACCGTGCCGCGACCGGGCCGGTGGTCGGCCCGGAGGGTCAGGACCACCGCCACCGCCAGCAGGGCCATACCCACCATGAAGTGGATCATGACGACGTAGGCATTGAGCTTGGTGTAGACCACGAAGCCGCCGAGCACGGCCTCGCCTATGACTCCGAGGACCAGGCCTCCGGACAGCCATCGGAGGTCGCGCCGCGCCGGTCGGCGCAGGCACGCCGCCACCGCGGTGGCGATGCAGGCCACCACCAGCACGAAGACGACCAGCCGGTTGCCGAACTCGACCAGAGGGTGCAGGCGCAGGGTGGGGGTCAGGTGGTGCTGCGAGCAGGTCGGCCAGTCCGGGCAGCCCAGTCCGGAGTCGGACAGCCGGACCGCGGCCCCGGTCACCACGTTGACGACGACCGTGGCCAGCGTGAACCGGCAGAGGAGGAGGAACGGGCGAGGCCCGATACGCAGGGATGACACCGTTTCCGTATGGTACCGGCCCGGTCGGGGCACCTCGCCAACACACCCGGCGCGGGATTCGACGTTGCACGTCGGCACTATTGTCTGCCCAATGGCACTTCCTGCGGCGACCCTGCCCCGCGGCACCACCGTGGGCTCGCGGCTCGGCGCCTATGTGGCCTTGACCAAGCCCCGCATCATCGAGCTGTTGTTGATCACCACCCTGCCCACCATGATCGTGGCGCAGAGGGGCATGCCCCCGGTGTGGCTCATGGCCGCCACCCTGCTCGGCGGCGCCTTGGCCGCCGGGGGGGCGAACGCCATCAACATGTTCGTCGATCGGGACATCGACAAGCTCATGCACCGGACCCGCAAGCGCCCCCTGGTCACCGGCGCCGTGACCCCGCGCAACGCCCTGGTCTTCGCCATCACGCTCGAAGTCGTGGCCTTCGTCGAGCTCTGGGGTTGGGTGAACCTCCTGTCGGCCTGCCTGGCCGTGTCGGCCACCCTCTTCTACGTCTTCGTCTATACGCTGTGGCTCAAGCGCACGAGCAGTCAGAACATCGTGATCGGCGGGGCGGCCGGGGCGGTCCCGGTGCTGGTCGGGTGGGCCGCGGTCACCAACAGCCTGGCGTGGACCCCGGTGGTGATGTTCGCCATCATCTTTGTCTGGACCCCGCCCCACTTCTGGGCGCTGGCCGTCAAGTACAAGGACGACTATCAGGCGGCCAACGTACCCATGTTGCCGGCCGTGGCCACGTTCAGGCGGACTGCCGGGGAGATCCTCATCTACAGCCTGCTCCTGGTGGGGGTGTCGGTGCTGCTGGCCGCGGTGGCCGCGCTCGGCGCCCTCTACCTCATCTCGGCCGCCGCACTGGGAGCGGTGTTCGTAGCGCTGGCGCTGCGGCTGTGGCGGACGGCCACCCCGAAAGCGGCCATGCAATTGTTCAGCTACTCGATCACGTACCTGACCCTGCTGTTCGTCGTCATGGCCGTCGACGTCCTCATCAACCATTGATCGAGGGACCCCAGGACGGCGAGGACGCCGCCGGGGCGGACGGCGGTGCAGATCCCGGCGTTGGTAGCGGCCCGCCGACCCCACCACCAGCACCCGCTCCGCAACCATCGCCGGCGGAGCACGGGCCCCGACGACTGCGCTCCCTGTTGATCGGCACGGTCATCGCCGCGGCGCTGGCTGTGTTCCTGTTCGTCGGCCTGGGCCAGAATTCGGGATCGGGCCCGGCCGCCGCTCCCGTCGTGGGGACCGGTAGCGTGGCGCCGGCCTTCTCCCTCCCGTCCCTGATGCCGGGCGCGCCGGTCTCGCTCCTCGAGCTGGGCCCCGCCCGCCATCGCCCGGTCGTGCTCAACTTCTTCGCATCGTGGTGCATTCCGTGCCAGCAGGAGACACCCCTCTTGGCCCGGACCGCCACTGCCGAGCGGGCCAAGGGCTCGATCGTCCAGTTCGTGGGGGTGGATGTCGCCGACAGTCCGGCCCAGGCGGTTCCCTTCGCCCGGCAATCGGGGCTCACCTACCCGATCGGAACCGACTCCACCCTGCGGGTGGCGGCCGTCCTCTACGGGTTGAACGGGGAGCCCAACACCTTCTTCATCACCGGTTCCGGCCGCGTCCTCGGCCACGTCATCGGCCCGGTGTCCCCACCCCAGCTGGCGCAGTGGTTGCACCGACTGGCCGG
>DASZJN010000168.1:0-2366 GCA_035948045.1 Acidimicrobiales bacterium
GCGTGAGCGCAGCCGTGCTGCAGCAGGCGAAGATCCCCCGCACCCGCGGCTGAGGGCGGCGGCGCCATCGGCCGGAGGCGCCCGCTCCTGACCGGACGGTCGGCCACCCGGTCGACGCTCAGGCGACGGTGGCGGCGACCTGCGGGGTGGCTGACCGCACCAGTGCCGCCAGCAGCACGACGCCGTCCACCGAACCGAGGAGGGGATCGGAGGCCCGTTCGGGGTGGGGCATGAGGCCGACCACATTGCGGGCCTCATTGCAGACGCCGGCGATGCTGTCGACCGAGCCATTTGGGTTGTCCACATAGCGGAGCACCACTCGCTCTTCGGATCGCAGCATGGCCAATGTGGGGGCATCACAGGTGTAGTTGCCCTCGAAGTGATTGATGGGGATCTGCAACTCGGTTCCGACTGCAACTCCCCCAGTCAGCACGGAGTCCGACGACTCCACCCGCACCCCGGCCGTGGTGCAGAGGAAGCGGAGCCCGCGGTTCTTCTGCAGTGCGCCGGGCAGCAGGCCGGCCTCGGTCAGCACCTGGAAGCCGTTGCAGATCCCGAGCACGGGACCGCCGGCAGCGGCGAAACGGCCCACCGCCTCCATGACGGGCGAGAACCGGGCGATGGCGCCGGGCCGGAGATAGTCGCCGTGGGCGAACCCGCCCGGCAGGACCAGTGCGTCGTACCCGCTGACCGACGTGTCACCGTGCCACACCAGGTCGGCCGACGCCCCGAGCCGCTGCAGGCCCAAGACGGCGTCGTGCTCGCAGTTGGTGCCCGGGAACATCACCACCCCGAACCGGGGGGCCATCAGGCCGCCGAGCCCGCGCCGGCCGGGCCGAGCGGGGTCACCGTCACCGATGACTCCTCGATGACCGGGTTGGCCAGGAGACGGTCGGCCACGACGGTGGCCTGGGCCCGCGCCTCGCCCTCACTCGGAGCGGCGATCTCGAACCGGAACGCCTTGCCCGCCCGCATGCCGGTCACGCCGGTCAGCCCCAGGGCGGGCAGGGCCCGCTCGATGGTGGCGCCCTGGGGGTCGGCGATCCCCTGGCGCAACCGCACTTCGACCAGGACCGAGAACTGCTCTGCCGAGGCCACGGTCAGGCACCGTACCAGTCGCCCAACCGGCGGCCGCAGACCCGTTCGTAGGCGTCGACGTAGCGGGTGGAGGTGGCTGACACGATCTCGGGGGGCAGTGCCGGCGGGGGCGGCTGCTTGTCCCAGGGTTGGGCCTCGAGCCAGTCGCGCAGCGGCTGCTTGTCGAAGGAGGGCGGGTTGGTACCCGGAGCGCAGTCGTCGGCCGGCCAGAACCGGGAGGAGTCGGGGGTCAACACCTCGTCGCACAGGGACAGCCGGCCGTCGATGAAGCCCAACTCGAATTTGGTGTCGCAGATGACGATGCCCTGGAGCTCCGCCCGGGCCGCGGCTCGCGCGTAGGCCGCCAGACACAGCTCGGCCGCTGACTCCGCCGCCTCCTTGCCCACCAGGTCGACGGCTTCGGCCATCCCGATGTTCAGGTCATGGCCTTCGGTGGCCTTGGTCGACGGGGTGAAGATGGGCTCGGGCAGGCGGTCGGCATGCCGGAGGCCGGTCGGCATGGCCATCCCGTGGACGGTGCCCTCCCGCTCGTACTCCTTGTAGGCCGAGCCGGCCAGGTAGCCGCGCACGATGCACTCGATGTCGAGCATCTGGGCCCGCCGAACCAGCATCGACCGGCCGGCCAGTCCCTCGAGCCCACCGGGAAGCCCCGCCGCTCCTTCGGGGAAGTCCACGGTGTCGGCACTGATCAGATGGTTCGGAGCCAGGTCGGCGAGCTCCCCGAGCCAGTAGGCGGTCATGGCCGTGAGCACCCGCCCCTTGTCGGGGATGGGCTCCACCATGATCACGTCGAATGCCGATATGCGATCCGAGGCTACCATCAGCAACCGGTCCCCACCGGCGTCGTAGAGCTCTCGCACCTTCCCCGATTGGATCAGGGTCAACGGTGCGCCGGTCGATGGGGCGTTCATGGGGCGAGGTCCTCCAGGGCGTCGGTGAAGCGGTGAACGTGGTGCAGGCTCCGTGCGAGGTCGAAGGCATCGTCGAGGGCGTCGGTCTTGAGGGTGACCTCGGGGTCCTCCTCGAGGACCTGCCGGAACGACCGTCCCTGGTCCCAGGCGGCCCGGGCGTCGCGCTGGACGATCCGATAGGCGGCATCACGGCTCATCCCTCCGCTGACCAGGGCGAGCAGGACCGACTGGCTGAATACGAGGCCATGGCTGCCTTCGGTCAGCGTGGCCAGTGCCCGTTCCGGGTGGATCACCAGCCCCTCGACCAGTCCGGTGGCCTTCTGCAACATGTAGAGGGTGAGCATGCTGGCGTCGGGG
>DASZJN010000169.1:0-10767 GCA_035948045.1 Acidimicrobiales bacterium
TTCTCGATATGTTCGGCATGCTGGGAAAGCGGCCCAACGCCTACACCGAGCACGCCGCGCTCGACGGTGTCGACCTCGACATCCGGCGCGGTGAAAAGGTCGCGATCATCGGTCGCAACGGCGCCGGCAAGAGCACCCTCCTCAAGATCATCAACCGCATCACCGCCCCCACCAAGGGCCGCATCGAGCTCGGCGGCCGGGTGGGGAGCCTGCTGGAGGTCGGGACCGGGTTCCACCCCGAGCTCACCGGTCGGGAGAACGTCTACCTCAACGGGACCCTGCTGGGCATGCGGCGCAAGGAGATCAAGGAGCGCTTCGACGCCATCGTGGACTTCGCCGGCACCGAGAAGTTCCTCGACACTCAGGTCAAGCGGTACTCGACGGGCATGTACATCCGGTTGGCCTTCGCCGTGGCCGCCCACCTCGACAGCGAGATCCTGGCCGTGGACGAGGTACTGGCCGTCGGGGACTCGGACTTTCAGGCCAAGTGCCTCCGCAAGATGCGAGAGGTGGCCCGTGACGGCCGCACCGTGCTGGTCGTGAGCCACCAGCTCCAGACGGTGTCCGACCTGTGCAGCTCGGCGCTGTACCTCGACTCGGGCCACCTGGTCCTGCACGGAACGGTGGAGGAGGCCATGGAGGAGTACAAGCGCAGCTTCGCCCGCAGCGCTCCGATGCTGCGCACGGCGGCGGCCCGCCCCGGGTCCGGCGAGCTCCGGTTCACCACGGCCGCCATGGCCAAGGACATCATCAACCCTGGCGATGATGTGGTGGTCGAGTTCGCCGTGGGTGCCAACCCCTCGTTCGGCAACCGGTTCCACATCTCGTGCTTCCTGAACAATGAGGACGGCATGCTCATCGCCCAGTGCGACTCCCGCCTGAAGGACTTCTGGCTCGACCCGGCCACGGACAACGAGGGGAGCCTGGTGATGAGAACGCCGTGGCTCAAGCCGGGTGCCTACACGGTCGACCTGTTCATCCACGCCGGTGGGCGCAGGGCGGACATCTGGGAGCAGGCCTGTCACTTCCAGGTGCTGCCCATCTCCCCGTACGCCCATCCGACCACGCCCGACGGCACCGACCGGGGGGTCGTCTTCCCCGATTTCGACTACACCCAACGCTGAGGAGCCATGGCCAACATCGTCATCACCCCTCCGGGCAGGTTCGCATTCCCCAAGGTCGCCCAGCTGTGGGAAGGCCGCGAGGTCCTCTACCGCTTCGGGGCCCGCGACGTGACCCTCCGCTACCGCCAGACCCTGCTCGGCGTGGTGTGGGTGGTCCTGCAGCCGTTGCTGATGGCGGTGATCTTCACCCTGGTCTTCCAGAAGGTGGCGCACCTCCCCAGTGCCGGCGTCCCGGGCCTGGTCTTCGTCTTCACCGGGCTGTTGGCGTGGAACCTGTTCAACGGCATCATCACCCGGGCCTCCGCCTCCCTGGTCTCCAATCGCGACCTGGTGTCCAAGGTCTTCTTCCCGCGGATGCTGGTGCCGCTGGCCACCTCGTACTCGACCATCGTCGACTTCTTCGTGTCCCTGGCCTTCCTCTTCGTCCTCCTGGTCGTCTACGGGATCAACCCCGGCCTGGGCATCCTCCTCAGCCCGGTGTGGACGGCAATGGTCATCCTGCTGGCCGCGGGCGCGGGCCTCGTCGCCTCGGCCCTCATGGTCCGATACCGGGACATCGCCTACGTGGTGCCGTTCGCGCTGCAGTTCCTCCTCTACGCCAGCCCGATCGCCTACTCCATCTCGGCGGTGCCATCGAAGTACCGGGTGATCTACGACATCAACCCCCTGACCTGGCTGCTCCAAGAGTTCCAGTGGGCCTTCCTGCACCAGCCGGCTCCACCGGTGTGGCAGATCACCTTGTCGATCGTCGTGCCCATCACCGTCTTCGTGGGCGGGGCGGTCATCTTCGAGCAGATGGAGCGCGGCTTCGCCGACGTGATCTGATGGCGCTCATGCATCCGCTCACAGGATGGTGTGGCAATGACTGAGACTGCTCCACCGGCCAACTCGCCCGCCGGCGCTCCTCTCTCCGCCTCCGTGGCCGTCGTGACCTACGAGCGTCCCACCTTCGTCGCCCGATGCCTCGAACAGCTTCTGGTCCAGACGCAACCTCCCGTCGAGATCATCGTGGTGGACTCATCCACCAGTGACGACACGGCCCGCTTGGTCCGGGAGCGATTCCCGACGGTCGCCTATGAGGTCTGTCCGGCCGGACGGGGTGCCACCGCCACGGCCCGCAACATCAGCTACCGGTTGGCCACGGGGGACGTGCTCGCATTCATCGATGACGACGCGTTTGCGGAACGAGACTGGCTCGAGAACCTTCTGGCCCAGTTCGCCGATCCCGCGGTCGGAGGAGTCGGCGGGCGCCAAATCCGCAAGCAGCCCGGGGAGCTCGTCGAGGGGGTCGACGCCATCGGGCTCCTGCTGGAGGACGGCACCCTCACCGGCAACTTCGCCGCCGATCCCGGCCGCAGCCTGCCTGTGGATCATCTGCTTGGAGCCAACATGGCCTTCCGGCGCTCGGTCATCGAGAGCCTCGGGGGGATCCGCGACGGCTACGCGGGGACCTGCATCAGGGAGGAGACCGATCTTTGTCTCCGGGTCGCCCATGCGGGCTACCGGCTGACCTACACGCCCGATGCGGTGGTCGAGCACGTCGCCGCCCCGTACGCCAAGGGCGAACGGTTCGACCTCCGCTACGCCTACTGGGCCCAGAAGAACCATCTCATTCTGCTGATCAGGAATTTCGGGCTCACCAGGCCGATCGTCCGCCGCTACCTATCGAGGTCGCTCGGCGAGGCCGTGCGGGACGGCCGGACCCGCCTGGCCCGAGCCTGGAGCCGGGCCCACGATCGGGACGGCGTCGGAGCGCTTCGCGCCGCCGGGGCCGCGCTGTCACGGACCGCGGTGCTCCTGGCCGGGTCGATGTCCGGCCTGGCCAGCGGGGCCCGTCTGGCCGGGGAGGATCGCCGTAGCCAGGCGGCGGCCGAACGGTAGCGAGTAGTGCGCGGCGGCAGCTCAGCCCACGCACGATCGCCACAATTCAGCGTGTGCGGCCACACTCGCCTCCCAGCTGAACGCCTCCGCCCGCACCCGGCCCCGGTCCACCAGGGCCCGGGTGTCCGGGCCCCCGCCCAGCGCCGCCACCAGCCCGTCGGCCAGTCCGGGCCCATCCGGCTCGACCAGGTAGGCCGCATCGCCGCACACCTCGGGGAGCGAGCTGCGGTTCGCCGCCACCACCGGCACCCCGGCGGCCATGGCCTCGAGGGCCGGAAGGCCGAATCCCTCGTAGGTCGACGGGACGACCACCGCGGCCGCCGCAGCCATGACGCCTCTCACCGCGGCATCGGGGACCCTCCCGACGCGGATGGTCCCGGCAAGAGGGTCGAACAGGCGGTCCCGACGTTCGTCGGGCGGTCCCATCAGCACCAGCACCGTGTCGGGGTGGGAGGCCCGCACCAGGGGCCACGCCGCCGCCAGGCCGGCCAGGTTCTTCCGTTGCGTGCAGCCTCCGGCGTGGAGCACGAAAGGCGTCCGGATGCCCATGGCCTCCAGCTCGTCGGCGGCCAGCGGGACCGCCGTGAAGAATGTTCGGTCGACGCCGTTGTGGATGGCCCGCGGTTCCGCCACACCCAACTGGGAGGCCACTTCGTCGGCAGAGAACTGTGAGGGGCAGACCACGACAGAGGCCCGACGGGCGGTGGTGGCGGCATCAGAGGGAGGCCGGCCCTCGTCGGGAAACCGCCACGACACCACGTCGTGCACCGTGAGCACCTCGGGGTGGGGGGCGGGCGGTAGCCGGAGGTCGAATCGATGGACGACGTCGTGCCCTCGATAGATGATGCGTCCCGCGGCCCGTCGCAGACCGGGTGAGGCGCCTATCAGCAATCGGGAGGGGATCCGGACCGTCCCGGGCACCGGCGATCGCAACGTCCTCACGGCAATCCGGTCGACGTCCCAGCCCACTCCCAGCTCATCCGGCGCCCGCTGGGCCAGTTGGCGCTCGTAGACCTGCTGGCCCATCGGCTCACCGACGGCCAGGGTGGCCAGGGCGAGGCGCGAGGTCACGCGGCGTTCCGCCCGCACGCCCCCACCACCGCCACGAGGGCCGGTGCGCGGCGTGAACCGCACCCCTGCTGGTGGTGGAGGGGAGCCAGGGTGAAGGCAGGGCGGAGGATGGGCAACGTTAGCCTTCGGGATCGCCGCCCCGGGGGTGCTGGGGCGGGGCGGGGGCGGGTGCTGAGGCTGGGGCCGTGCCGGCCGGTAGGTTGGTGGGGGTGACACCGGATGACCGCGGCAGGGATTCGGCGGTCGGTGTGGCGCCCAGGCCCGCTGTCCCCAGGGCAGACCTTCGCCGCCGTACGCGCCGGGACGAGGACTCGATCAGGGAACTCGTGGTGGGCGTCGCCCTGGTGGTGCTCACGGCGATCGGCGGCGTGTATTTCGCCGTCCGGCCGGGCTCCGGCGCGGTGGACGGATGGTTCCTGGACCGGGTGGGCGCCAGCCGCTCTGCCTTCTACCTACACGCCGTCTCGCTGCGGTATCCCGCAGTGCTGGTTGTGGCCTCCGTCATCCTGGCCGGCGTCTGCCTCCTGCGTGACCTGCCCCGGGCGGCCGCGTGCCTGATCGGCCCACCGCTGGCCCTGCTGGCCTGCGAACTGGTGGTCAAGCCCCTGGTGGGGAGGACGCTCGGCGGAGCGCTGTGCTACCCGTCCGGTTCGACGGTCGGTGCCGCCGCCCTGGCCACCGCCGCGGCGCTGGCGACGCCGCCCCGCGGCAGGGTCTGGACCATCATGGCGGGTGCGGCGTACTCACTGTGGGTGTCCGTGTCGGTGGTGGCACTCCAGTGGCACTATCCCACCGACGCCCTCGCCGGACTGGCCTTCGGCGTCGGGGTGGTGCTGATCGTGGACGGAGCGGCATGGCAGTTCGCCCGCTGGGTGGGCCAGGGGCGGCCCCGATTTCGATCCCCGGCCGGGGTCGGTCAGACGGAGCGCTGACACCTCCGGCGGCGACGTTGCCGCCCGGAACCAGGGCGACGATGCCGCCCGGCTCAGACCGGTCACGGTGACGGCGTTTGCGCCTCCCCGCCCTCTCCGGTTGCGGGGCGGCGAATGACGGCCACGGTGTCCGCCGGGCTGTCGGGGTCGAACCTCAGGTCGATGGGGCCGTCGGGGTCTCCCGGCTCATCCGACGCCACGATCACGAACGGCGGTTGCTTCCTCGGGTCCTCGAGTGCCCGCTGGAGCCCGATGGTGATGCCGGTGAGCACGGCACCGGTGGCCGAGCGCTTCATCCAATTGTTGAACCGGAGCGGGTCCTTGCCGTCGGCGTAGTCCGGTTCCGCCGCGGCCGTCGGATCCCCGGCGGTCGTGCGGTCGGGCGTAGGGACTGCGTCGACGCCCTCCCGGTCATCGCCACAAGCGCCGCCATCAGTGGCAGGCCCGTCCTCGGCTATGGGCGCGTAGTCCGGCCCGTCGTCGACCGGATCCGGCCCCGGGCTCTCGTCCACGATCTCCACGGTACCGCCCTGGCGCCGGTGGCCATCCCTCGGGGTGCCGACGCCGCCCAACCCGCCCAACCTTCAACGCTTCATCCCCCCTCTGGGGCAGGGCCGGCCGCTCCGTGGCCGGCGAACCACTGACGGCATTGGTACCGTAGGATCGGCGTCGTGCTCGACCGCTTCCACCCGCCCGTCGAGGAGTACCTCGAAACCATCTTCGCCCTGGAGGAAGAGGGCATCCCGGTCATCCAGGCCCGCCTGGCCGAGCGCCTGGACAAAGCGGCGCCGTCAGTCTCGGAGATGCTCGACCGCCTCGAGGCCGACGACCTCATCGAGCGCACGTCGCGACAGATCGCCATGACCACCAAGGGTGCCGACCTGGCCCGCGGGGTGGTGCGCAAGCACCGCCTCGCCGAACGCCTGCTGGTCGACATCATCGGCCTCGACTGGGACAAGGCCCACGTCGAGGCCGGCCGCTGGGAGCATGTGATCTCTGATGACGTCGAGGAACGGCTGGTGGTCCTCCTGGGCAATCCGACGACCTGCCCTCACGGCAATCCCATCCCCGGGGTCGAGCCCCGCGGCCCGGAGCAGCGCCGCCTGGCCGAGGCCGTACCCGGTGATCGCATCCGACTGGAGCGGATCACCGAGAGCGTCGAGCATGAGGCCGATTCGCTCTCGTATCTCGGCGATCACGGACTGACCCCGGGAACCACGGCGGTGGTCCAGGCCAAGGCGCCCGACGGCACGCTCACCCTGCTGGTGGGGGAGGCGACCATCGCCCTCGGACCGGCCATGACGAGACGGATGTTCATCGCCACGGGCTGAGGCGCCCCGGCCGGCAGCCGCCCTTCACCACAAAGGGCCAGGCACGGGGTTCGGGCGTCGGATCGGGGCGCAACCGCCGGTGACCGGCCCTGTCAGTCCGGATGAGTTCAGCACTCACTAGAGTGGAGTGCTAACACGAAACGGTCCTGATCCGCCGCTCGGCGCGCCGGCAGGTCCGATTCCCAGTATCGAGACATCCATGCCAACCACAGACGACAGCCGAATCGACACCGCGGGACTCGACGCCCGCAAGGCGGCGATCCTCAACGCCGTCGTCACCGAGTACATCGGCTCCGCCCAGCCGGTCGGCTCCCAGCACGTGGTCGACGCTCCAGGCGTCAGCGTGTCCTCGGCCACGGTGCGCTCGGACATGGCGGCCCTCGAGCGGGACGGCTTTCTGGCCCAACCGCACACCAGCGCCGGGCGGATCCCCACCGACAAGGGCTATCGGTTCTTCGTGGACCACCTGGCCGGGCCCGGATCGCTCGATTCCGGCGGTCGCCTGCAGGTGCGCCAGTTCTTCGACCACGCCCACGGCGAGATCGAGCAGATGCTCGAGCGCACCTCCGGCCTGCTGGCGGACCTCACCGACTGCACGGCCATGGTGGTGGGACCGTCCCACGAATCGGCCGTGATCCGCTCGGTGCAGTTGGTGGGCATGGGCCCCCGACAGGCGCTCCTGGTCGTGGTGCTGGCGGATGGTGCGGTCCAGAAGCAGTCGATCGAGTTCGGCGAGGAGGTCGACGACGGGCGGCTTTCCGACGCCGCCGGCCGGCTGGCCGCCCATTCCCTCGGCCTACCCCTCACCCAGGTACGGGCCAAGGTGCCGAGTACCGGCGACCGGTCCACCGACGCGGTCACGGCCGTGGGGGTCCGGGCCCTGCGGGCGCTCGGGGCCGCCGACGGCGGGGAGCACCTCTTCGTCGGCGGCTCGTCACGGATGGCGGCCGCCTTCGACGCCGTGGAGACGGTCCGCTCGGTGCTGACCATCCTCGAACAACAGCTGGTGGTGGTGACCTTGCTTCGCGACATCCTGGACACCGGGCTGTCGGTGGCCATCGGCACCGAGCACGGTGTGGAGCCTCTGGCGTCCTGCGCCATCGTGGTCATGCCGGTGTCGGTCGATGGCGTGGAGACGGGGACCATCGGACTGCTCGGGCCCACGCGCATGAACTACCCCCTGGCCCTGGCCGCGGCCCGTGTGGTCGGAGACCGCTTGGGCCAACGACTGAGCGAGGCAAGCAGATGACGGACCGGAGGCAGGGCTGGTGACCGAGAAGGATCTCTACGAAGTGCTCGGTGTCCGCAGGGACGCGTCCGATGAGGAGCTCAAACGGGCCTACCGGACCAAGGCCCGCGAGTACCACCCCGACACCAATCAGGACGACGGCGAGTCCGGCGAGCGGTTCAAAGAGGTCAGCTTGGCCTATGAGGTCCTCAAGGACCCGGAGCGACGTGCCCGCTACGACCGGTTCGGTGCCGAGGCGGTGTTCGGCTCCGCCGCCGGAGGCGGTGCTCCCGGGGACCCGTTCGGCGGTGGCCTGGGCGACCTGTTCGACGCGTTCTTCAACGGCATGGGAGGGACCGCGGGCGGGGCCCGCGGCCGCCGCACCGGCCCGATGCCGGGCCCGGACGCCGAGATGGTCCTTCAACTGAGCTTCCGCGAAGCGGTGTTCGGGCTGCAACGCCAGGTCGACGTGCAGACCCCGGTGCACTGCGACACCTGCGAGGGCTCGGGCGCCCAACCCGGCACCTCGGCGGTACGGTGCCCCGAGTGCCAAGGGGCGGGTGAGCTGCGGCGTGTGCGCCAGTCGATCCTGGGCCAGGTGATCACCGCGGTGGCGTGCGCCCGCTGCCAGGGGACGGGCCAGTCCATCGACCAACCCTGCACCGACTGCCACGGCGAGGGCCGGAGGAACGAGCCGCGGACCCTCACCGTCGACATCCCGGCCGGCGTGGACGACGGGTCCACCCTTCGGTTGGCCGGTCACGGGCCGGCGGGATTCCGGGGAGGGGCCAACGGGGCCCTGTTCGTGCACATCTCGGTCCAACCCGATGGCGTCTTCGAGCGCTCCGGTGTCGACCTCCACGCCCCGGTCCACGTCCCCCTCACCATGGCCGCACTGGGTGGGAGCGTGGGGTTCGACACGCTGGACGACCGACGCGACCTGACCATCGCGGCCGGCACCGACACCGGCGCGGTGATCCAGCTCAAGGGTCTCGGCGTGCCGAAGCTTCGAGGCCGGGGTCGGGGCGACCTCTTCGTCCATGTGAGCGTGGACACGCCCACGGGCCTGGATGATCGTCAAAAAGAGCTTCTGTTCGCCCTGGCCGAGGCTCGGGGCGAGGAGTTGGGGGACGTGCCGCACAGCGAGGGGATCTTTTCGAAGCTGCGCTCGGCGCTTAGCTGAGCGTGGCCGAGGGCGACCCCGGGGAGCGGGCCGAGGCCCCGAGGCCGGAGGATGGGCGGGCCGGCCGGCCGGCCGAGCCGGATCCCGTTCTCATGGCCGCGGCGGCCATGGTGTTCGTCGACACACCGGCCTCGCCGATTCTCACGCAGGGTGATGCCCACCACCTGCTCGAGGTGCTGCGACTACGGACGGGTGAGCTCGTCGTCGCCTGTGACGGCGCCGGCTCGTGGGCACCCTGCCGGGTGTCGGCGGCGTCGGGCACTCACCGGGCGCAGGCGGTGGACCCGGCACGCGTTCTCGAGGTCGAGGGCGGGGTCACCACCCAGCCCAGGACGCGGCCCCCGATCACGGTGGCGTTCGCCCCGACCAAGGGAGACCGGCCCGAGTGGGTCACCCAGAAGCTCACCGAGCTCGGCGTGGACCGGATCGTGCCCATCCACGCCAATCGATCGGTGGTGCGCTGGGAGGGCGAGCGGGGGGCGCGGTCCGTCGAGAGGCTTCGACGGGTGGCCCGGGAGGCGGCGGCCCAGTGCCGGCGGACGTGGTTGCCGGAGGTGAGCGGAGTGACTCCGCTGCTCGGGTTGGCCTCGTTGTCCGGCGGAACTCCGCGGTTGGCCCAACCCGGTGGCGGCCCACCCTCGCTGGCCCATCCCGTGGTGGCGGTGGGGCCGGAAGGGGGGTGGGACGAGGGGGAGTTGGCCAGATTCGGCACCGGCGTGGGCCTGGGGGCGACCGTGCTGCGGGCCGAGACCGCCGCCGTAGTCGTGGGCTCCATCCTGTGCGGCCTCAGGAGTGGGGTGATCGGGTCGCTTGCGTAACCACGCTCCGTGAGCAAAACTACACACAGAGGCAGGGGTCTCCTGGCGTGGAGGACGGTCGTCCGTCTTGGAGCGATCGGGGAACGAGAATGCACCTGCGTCACATTGGCAGAAGCCGGAGCTAAGGGGCGATCGGTGGAGATCAGCGGAGGTGCGTATGTCATTGATTGACAAGAGCGTCGAGGTATTCGAGGAGGATGAGCAGGAGGAGGCGGCTCGCATCGCCTATGCGCGCGCCGTCGGGGCCCGACTCCGCACCATGCGCAAGCAGATGCGCCTGTCGCTGCAGGCGGTCGAGGCCATGTCCGAGCAGGAGTTCAAGGCGTCGGTGCTGGGCGCCTACGAGCGTGGCGAGCGGGCCATCTCCGTCCCCCGCCTCCAGCGGTTGGCCAAGTTGTACGACGTGCCGGTGGACCAGCTGCTGCCGCCGGACGACGCCACGGTGACCCGATGGGGTGCGGCGGGTGCCAGCGAGGACGTGGTTCCTCTCAACGCCCGGCGGTCCATGCACTCCGGTTCCGGCACCGACAAGGTCGCCATCGACCTGACCAAGCTGCACACGGTGAGCGGTCCCGAGCGGGACCTGCTGCGGCGCTTCCTGAGCATGATCCAGGTGCACCGCCAGGACTTCAACGGTCGGATGATCACCATCCGGGCTGAGGACGTCCGGGCCATCGCCTGCCTGTTCGGGGTCACTCCGGACAGCATGGGCTCCCGCCTGGACGAGCTCGGGCTCCTCGTGAACGTGTGATGGTGGGCGCGGGCCACCCATGACCGAGCCGATCCATTGGCTGAGCACCAAGGAGGCGGCGGAACGGCTGGGCGTCACGTTGCGCAGCCTCTACCGATTCATCGACGAAGGCGATCTGATCGCCTACAAGTTCGGTCGGGTCATCCGCGTCCAAGAGGCGGACATCGGCCGGTTCATCGAAGCCAGTCGGATCTCGCCCGGCAGCCTCGAGCATCTCTATCCCGAGGTGAAGGGAAACGGACGCGCCCACGTCGCCCCCGACGGCCTGTCGGCCGCGGACGGAGAGTGACGTTTGGCGTCGGATTGCCTGTTCTGCGGCATCGTGGCCGGCGAGGTCCCAGCCGATATCGTCCGAACCGATGAGCTCACGGTGGCCTTCCGGGACATCAACCCGCAGGCGCCGCTCCATGTGTTGATCGTCCCGAAGAGGCACATCGCCAACGCCGCC
>DASZJN010000170.1:0-2574 GCA_035948045.1 Acidimicrobiales bacterium
CCCTCGGCCGGACGGGACGAGCAGATCGTGTACCGCACCCGAACGGTGCGGACGCCACCGTCGACACCGGGAAGGTCGAGTTGGAGGCTGACCTCCGAGCCCACGTCGATCGGGGCGGCGCCGATCACGCCGGCGCCACCCGGGGTGAGGTCGACGATCCGCACCAGCGCCCCGTTCAGCACCCCGGCGACCTCGACCGGCACCCGGTAGTGGTGCCGCACCTGGTGACGGCGGCCCACCTTGTTGAGCGCGGTGCCGAGGAGGGTGAGCTCCCAGGACGCGAAGGCCAGTCCGGCCACCAGGGCCAGTCCGTGGAGTGGGGGGATGGGGATGAGACCCGCCATCCCCAGGAAGCGGGCAACGATGGCCAGCACCACCACGACGGCCACGGCCAGAACCAGGCGGAGCTGGCTGACCGCCGACCACCCGCCTCCATCGATTCCGTCCTTGGGGGTGACCTTGAATGAGCTCCGGAAGGGACGGAGGAGCGCAAAGGCGGCCCGCACGAAGATCCCCGTGGTCAGCACCGTCGTGTAGGAGCCGTCCCGGAGACTCGCCTCACCCCGGCACAGCATGGCCGAAGCGGCCAGGTCGAGGGCCATCCAGGGGAGCCAGAACACACCGAACTGCCACAGGGTGGCGTGGAGGGGAACGCGGGCGGTCACCAACATGACCACCAGCACCGCCAGCATGGCCAGGCGTTGCAGGGGGACGAAGTAGGCCATCAGCGAGGCCAGGTAGCTCGCCCGCTGCTTGAGCGTCAGGCCGGCGGCGATCACCGGGTTCTCCGGGGTGCGCAGCACAGCGAGGTTGCCCCGGGCCCACCGGTCACGCTGCAGCAAGAACGACGCCAGGTCGTGCGGCGCGAGACCCTGCACCAGCGTCTCGTGGTGATAGCGGGAGTGCCACCCCTGGCCGTGCAGTCGGATCGTGGTGTGGAAGTCCTCGGCGATCGTCTCGGTGGCGATTCCCCCGATGCCCTCGAGGGCGTGCCGCAGGATCAGGGCGGCCGAGCCGCACCAGAACACGCCGTCATGGCGGTCCTTGCCCGGCATGATCACCTCGAAGAACATGCTCTGGTCATGGCGCCCGGTCTCGAAGTGCTGGAACGAGTCGTGGTTGCCGAAGTCGTGCGGGGTCTGGACCACGGCCACGGCCGGGTCGTCGAAGTAGCCGACCGTGGCATCGAGGATGTCGGGCTGGGGGACGTGGTCGGCATCGAGGATCAGCAGTACCTGCCCGGTGGTGTGCGATAGCGCGTGGTTGATGTTCCCCGCCTTGGCATGCTCGTTGGTCGGCCGGGCGAGATAGCGCACCCCGAACCGCTCGGCCAGGCTCCGCACGTCGGGACGGCGCCCGTCGTCGAGGACCCACGTGGTGTGCGGGTAGGTGATCCGGTCGCATCCCACCAACGTGGCCCCCAGGACATCGAGGCTCTCGTCGTAGGTGCAGACGAAGACGTCGACGCTCGGACGCCACCCGATCTCGGGACGGGTGGGCGTGGGAACCCGCCAGGCCAGGAAGGCGAACGACGCCAGGGCGGCCAGGCCGAACACCTCACAGGCAAACAGCACGGCGAAGAGCACGGGTTGGGACCCCTGCCGGGTGTCGACCAGCCGCCACGCCAGGTAGGTCGTCCCCCACACCAGCGCCACCACCACGACCACGCGCAGCAGCCGCTCGCCGCCTACCTCGCTCGACGTCCCCTGCTGAGTGTGCGCCGTCATCACCAGAGATATCGTCCGGTGGGGGATGTCCCTTGAGTCCGGCCAGGTCGGAGGCGGTGCTGGGTGGGGCGGCATCCGGTGGAACGGTGCCGGGTGGAACGGTGCCCGGGCAGGTGGGGCCGTCGCCGCCGTAACACCGTGGCCCCGACCAGCTCGCCGTGGCTCCGACCGGCCCGGGGCCGACGGGCTGGATGCTGGATGACCACCAGACCGACGACGAGGGTCAGATGAGGCGGGGCGAGATCCAGTGGGACGAGATGCGGTGGTCGCTCAGCGCACCGCGTCGACGATGTCCACGATCACCAGGGCCAACACCATGGCCCCGACCACCGCGTAGAGCGCGGTGAAGGCCCATCGCTGCCGATGGTTGGCCAACCAGAAGCGACGGATGCCCACATAGTCGAACGTGAGGGCCACGATCCCGACGGGGATGCCGATGGCGGGACCCACGCCCCTGGCCACGCCGATGGCCGGCAGGACGAACGGGAGCACGACATACGTGAGCAGGCAGCGGAGGGCCGAGAGCAGGATCGAGGCACTGAAGATCCGGTGGGTCTCCGATTCGTCGATGGGAGCGCGGTCGCCCGGGATTCGGAGCAGCCGGCGCATGGCCTCGTCGGCCTTCGAGGTCGGGGGCAGAGAGGTCGGCCGGTTCGGCGCCAGCGCCAGTTGATCCACGGGCCCATGGTACGTGCTGAGCCCGGCAGCCCACCAGCCGGCCCGGGCTCCCGATCCGCCCGCGCCTCGGCCCCCGAGCGGCCGGGACCGGCGCCGATCGGCCGACGGAGCGAGCCGTGGGCGTGGCCCACGGGTCGGCCAGCGGAGCGACGCCTCAACCAGCGACGCG